>DATEOS010000028.1:0-2804 GCA_035273815.1 Candidatus Limnocylindria bacterium | reverse complement strand
CGTAGGCCATCGCCTGGGACAGCGCCGGCGCGGGGTCCAGTCCCAGGTCGCCCTCCCAGGGATGCACCGCCCGATGGCCGTGCTCCACCGCCCACCGCAGCGCGGGCTCGAACGGCTGGGTCGGTACCAGCAGGTAGCCGGTTGGCAGCTCCGCATCCAGTGCGTGCGCCTCGTCGATCGCAGCCTCGTCAAAGCTGATCACGTTCGCTCGGCCGTCCTTGCGGACCGGTTGGTCCCGCAGCGCCTCCACCACCTTCGGCACGGCGGCGCGGGCCTTGATCTCGACCACCAGCCCCAGGTCATCAGGCAGCCAGTCCAGCACCTCTTCCAGGGTCGGGATGGTGAGGCCCCTGCCGGCGAACGGCGCAGAGCCGTCATCGGCCGTGAATCGGGCCCCGGCATCAAGCTTCCGCAGGTTCTTCAGCGTGAAGCTCACGACCGCGCCGCTGCCGTTCGTCGTGCGGTCGACCGTGTCGTCGTGAATGACCGCCAGGTGTCCGTCCCTGGTGAGATGGACATCCAGCTCGATTGCATCGGCCCCAGCCTCCGCACCCAGCCGGAAGGACTCCATGGTGTTCTCGGGCGCCTGGGCCGATGCGCCCCGGTGCGCCACCACGAGCGTCACATCGGCACCTCGCCCGGCGGCACGATGGCTGGCTCCAGCGGCGCCGCCAGCGGGAGCTCGTCGGGCGGTGGGGCCGTGCCCTCCGGCACGGGTCGCACAATCCAGAAGCCGATCACCATCAGCACCAAGAGTGACAGGATCGCGACCTGGTAGGCGATCGGCCCGTTCTGCTCCGGGTCAAGCGCGAACACGATCGCCCCGAACATGAGCGGCCCCACCACGGCCGACAGCTTGCCCGCCATCCCGTACAGGCCGAGCATCTCCCCGACCTCCTCCGGCCTGGTGAGGCGCAGGAGCAGCAGCCGGTCGGTCACGGCGATGCCGCCCAGGCCGGAGCCCAGGATCGCCCCGGCGACCAGGAACGCGATCTTGTCGAGCCACAGGCCGATCAGCAGCAGGCCTACCGTCCAGCTCCCCAGGACGAACATCAGCGTGCGCTTTGGACCGATGCGGTCGCAGGCGATCCCCCAGAAGAAGCTGGCGATAATCGCCACCACGATCAGCCCGATCAGCACCAGCAGGGCCTCGCTCTGGCTGAAGCCGACCGCGTTGATGGCGAACAGGCTCATGACCGCGATGGCGGTGTTGATCGGGTCGGTGTAGAAGAAGCGGCCGACCACGAAGCGCAGCAGGCCTGGCCGTTGGCGGGCGTGGCCGATGGTGATCCGCAGCTGCGACCAGGAGTGCAGCGCCTCGCCAACGCTGAAGGTGCGGGCCTGGCGCTGGCGCTCGCGGACGATGACGAAGATCGGGATGGCGAAGACCGCGAACAGCGAGCCGACGAGCAGGAAGCTGGCGGCGGTGATGTTCCCATCGGCGTTGGTCGTTGTGCTCAGCAGCAGGGCGGAAAGGATGCTGCCGACGTAGCCGAGCGCCACGCCCACGCCGGAGAGCCGTCCGCGGGCGGCCGGCAGCGCGACGTCGGGGAGCAGCGCGTCGTAGTAGATCAGCGCCGCCTGGTAGGCGAAGTTGGCGATGGCGAAGAACAGCAGGCCGAGCCAGATGTTGACCAGGCCGATCACCAGGGTCGGCACGATGCAGGCGATCGTGAACACTGCCAGGTACCGTTTGCGGCCGCCAGTGCGATCGCTCATGGCGCCGAGCACCGGGGAGACGGCCGCGTTGAGCGCCACGGAGAGGCTGGCCGCGGCGGTGAAGGCGAGGGTGCCGGTCCGCTCGCCCAGGGCGGCCGTCGTCCACGGGCCCATGGCGAAGCTGACGATGGCGAAGCTGAAGATCGTGTTGGCGAAGTCGTACAGGGCCCAAGAGAGCCCCTCGACCGAGCTGCCGGAGCGCGTCAGCCGGCCGAGCCCCTGCCACCACGACACGGGGTTCAGCGACTGGGCGGAGACGGTCACGCCGCGATCATACCCAGCGGTCGGCGTCCCGCCGACGCATTATGCGGTCCGAGGATCCTCTACAGCGCCCGTGGCTCAGGCAGGAACCGGTTCAGCGTCGGCGACGGCCGGAGCGGCGGCTGCGGAACGGGTGGCCAGCGGCCATGAGAGGACCGTGGTGATGGCGCGGACCACCGCCTCCGGATCCCAGGATGTGCCGCGTTCCGCCTGGTGCGCCACGGCTCCATGGAGCAGCAGCGCCACGGCGAGCGAGGCCGAGTCCACGTCCATGTCCGCCGGCGCCTCGCCACGGGCCACCAGCTCGCGGATGAACATGGCGGAGAATCCGCGGTTCTGGTCCGAGATGCGGATCAGCATGTCGCGCAGCCGCGGGTTGCGGTCGGCCTCCGCCTGGGCGTGGATGATGATCGAGCCCCAGCCGTCCTCGATGAGGGAGTCGACGAAGAAGCGGACCGCCGCGTCCAGCCGCGCATGGGGATCCGCGATCCCCGACAGGTGGGCCGCCAGCTCGTTGAGCTGCAGGTCGGACTGCGCCTGGCAGACGGACAGGAACAGCTCCTCCTTGCTGGCGAAGTAGCGATAGATCAGCCCCACGCTGACGCCAGCCTCGTGGGCGATGACCGGGATCGTGGTGCCACGGTAGCCACGTGCGCGGAAAGCCCGATGCGCTCCCTCCAGGATGCGCAGCCGGACTTCGGCCGTATGCTCGGTGCTGGCTCGCGGCACGCGCGTGACTCCTCGCCTAAACCTGAATAGGCATTCATTTTGCGCTTGACGCGGCCGAAATGCAAGGCTAATCTAGCCCGCACACGACTGAACGA
>DATEOS010000027.1:0-2027 GCA_035273815.1 Candidatus Limnocylindria bacterium | reverse complement strand
GCGATGCTGATCCGGCGGTCGCGCTGTACGGCTGTGGCTTCTCCATCCGAACGATCGCCGATGCCACCGACCGGGGCGTCAAGGCCGTCCGTTCCGTCCTCCTCCGCGCCGGTGTGACCCTGCGACCACCGGGTGCCTCGCCACACGTGTCTGGAACAGCGGTCGCCGCTCTGCCGCCCGGCCCGGCCGCGACCATGGCCGCCGCCCTTCTGCAGCGTGAGGCGCAGGCGCGGGCCGCGGCGCGACCGTGGGATCTCACCGCGGGACCAGACGCCTGGCAGAACGTCCTCACCGAGGCCGTGGCGGAGGTCGGCAGCATCACCGTGACCGAGGCCGCGACCCGCAAGCTGGGTCATCCGCCGACCAGCCTGCAGGCACGGGCGGCGCTGCGGGCGGCTCATCGGCTGCACGCTGACGGACGACTCAAGCTGGTCCACCGCAAACCCGCCGTCGGTGGCCGCAAGCAATGGACCATCAGCGACACATCGACACCGATCCATCCCGACCAACCCGCCAGCCGGCGGTCGTCACCGTCGGCGATGGATCTGGTTGACCGCCTGATCCACCAGCTGCATCACGTGCAGGCGGCCAGCCAGATGCTGGATCCAGAGCTCTGCTCCCCGGACGCGACAGATCGCCTCACCACAGCGATCGACGCCGCCCAGGCCGACCTGGCTGCCTTGCGCACCGGACTCGACCCGGACCTGAGTCGGCTGGCCGTAGACGAGCACTCCTGGTGAAGACCCGCCCGAACTCAGCGGCCGGGCGATGCGGTGGGAGTGCTCACGACGGGCGGTGAGGAACCAGGGTCGGCATGGCCTCCTGGTGGACGCCTTGTTCCCACGCCCAGGTGATGAGGCCTTGTCGGCTCCGCTGTCGGAGTCGCTCCTGAGAGAGGTCGTGCGGGTCAGGGCTGTCCAGGAGGCCGACATAGGTGAGGATCACCAGGTCTTCGATGTCAGCGGTCAGTGCCAGACCGGCTTCGGCGCTGATCTGTTCGGCGACGCCACGGGTCCAGGAAAGTGGCCGCCGGTCGGCGTAGGAGGCCCGCCGGATGCGGTGCGGCGCTCCGGTGCCGTGGGTGCTGGCCATGGTCGTCGACCTAGGCGGCGGCGGATTGTTGATGATCATGGTCAGTTCCGGCGGTGTGCTGCCAGAAGCCGCGGCGGAGCAGGTCCTTGATCACCTGGGAGCCGTGCACGCCCAGACCGTGGGTGTCGGCGAAGTTGAGCAAGTCCGCGTAGAGCCGGCCCGGCACCCAGCGCTGATCCTTCACGGCGTCGAGCTGCTCGCGGGTTGCGTCGGTCACCACCGACGACCAGCGTTCGGCGTAGGTGCGGCCCAGCAGCAGCGCCTGACGTTTCAGGGTGTGGGTGTTCCCCTGCCCGGTCACGCCGTCGATGCGCCGGTAGTACAACGCCACATCGAGCTGCCACAACGTGTCCCACCCATCCATCACCGCTGACGGGCGGGTGGGTGACGTCTCTGCACCCGTCTGCGAGACGGCGCCCTCCGCGGCGGTCGACGAGCCAGGTGGCGTGCTGGCCGTCTCGGGCCGCGCTGCCGGGCAGGTGGCGAGCAGCGGCTCGAGGTCCAGCTGCCGGCACTGGAGGATCCCGGCTGGCGTCAGGTCCGAAGTGTCGGTGGCTGATCCCAGCGTCCACCGCTGCATCGGGGTGCCTAGCTGGCGGGCGGTCACCACAGCCTCGGCCACGACGTCCGAGGCAGCGATCGCTACCACGGTGCGGCCGGCGCACTGCTGCCGGGTGAGCTCGGCCGAGGTGGAGATGGCGCCTTGGCACCAGGTCAGCCGTGCCTCGCCCAGAAAGGCGGTGGCGATGCCGAGCAGGTACGCCGTCAGCGTCTCAAAGCGCACCGCCGACACGTCCAGCCCGGTCTGCACCGTCAGCTGCTCGAGGACATACGCCGCGTCGGCGGTGATCTGTGCAGGGTGGTCGAGGAACGACGACTCCGGCTCCAGAGGTAGCTGGTGCGGCGGTACTGAAATCTCAGAGGCGACGCTGGTA
>DATEOS010000026.1:0-2284 GCA_035273815.1 Candidatus Limnocylindria bacterium | reverse complement strand
GGGCGCCGGCTATGCGCTGGCCGGCCGCCGGGTCATCGCGCACGCCGCCTCCGACATGTACGAGCGGATCGCTCCGCGCCCGGCATCCCCGTGGGCGCAGGCGTTGCGGCTGGCGCTCATCGACGCCGCACCCGAGTCCGCGGCCGAACCGATGGTGGTGGTGCTCAGCCCGGGCACCCAGTCCGAGACCGCCTTCGACCAGGCCTATCTGGCGAACGTCCTCGGCTTCCCACTGGTGGAGAGCGCCGATCTGGTGGTGCGTGACGGCAGGCTGTGGATGCGCTCGCTGGGCACCCTCAAGCGCGTCGACGTGGTGCTGCGCCGGGTGGACGCCGGTTACGTCGACCCACTGGATCTGCGGCCGGACTCCCGGCTCGGGGTGGTCGGCCTGGTCGAGGTGATGCGCCGCGGTGCGGTCACCGTGGTGAACACCCTGGGCAGCGGAATCCTGGAAAGTCCTGGGCTGCTGCACTTCCTGCCCCAACTCGCGCAGATGCTGGTGGGTGAGACCCCGATGCTCGCCTCCCCGCAGACCTATTGGGGCGGCGTCGACGTGGAACGCTCGCACCTGCTGTCGCACCTGTCCGCGCTGCTGATCAAACCGACCACCGGTGGCGACACCATCGTCGGGCCCGCGTTGACGGCGGCCCAACGCGACGAACTGGCCGCCCGGATCGCGGCCGAACCGTGGCGCTGGATCGGCCAGGAGCCTCCGCAATTCTCCTCGGCGCCCACGGATTACCATCCCGGCGGGGTCTCGGCCGCGGAGGTCGGGATGCGCCTGTTCACCGTCGCGCAGCGCGGCGGGTACGCACCGATGAGCGGCGGTCTGGGCTTCCTGCCGGCGCCTGGCATCAGCGCCTACACCATGGATACCGTTGCGGCCAAGGATGTCTGGGTCCGCACCCCGGACCGGGCCAGGGCGGTGCCCAGCCCGGCGGTGGACCTGCCGGTCATGACGCCCAGCCCGACCCGGTCGGTCACCTCGCCGCGGGTGCTGTCGGATCTGTTCTGGCTGGGCCGGTACGCCGAACGCGCCGAGCAGACGGCGCGGCTGCTCACCGTCACCCGTGAGCGGTACCACGAATACCGCTACCGCCAGCACACGGCGGAGAGCCAGTGCGTGCCGGTGCTGCTCGGCGCCCTCGGAGCCCTCACCGGAACCGACACCGCCGCAGCCGATGACGATCATGAGGCGATCGCGGTGGCGCCCAGCACGTTGTGGTCGCTGACCGCCGACCGGCGCCGCCCCGGATCGCTGGCCCAGTCGGTCGAACGGTTGGGGCAGGCGGCCCGGGGTGTGCGCGACCAGATGTCCAACGACACCTGGATGGTGCTGGCCGCGGTCGAGCGCGCGGTGTCGCTGAACAAGGCCGGCTCACCCCCCGATACCCATGCGGCCGCGGACGCCTACCTGTTGACCGCGCACACCCAGACCCTGGCCGGCATGCTGGCGCTGTCGGGGATGGCCGCCGAGTCGATGGTGCAGGACATCGGCTGGACCATGATGGACATCGGCAAGCGCATCGAACGCGGGCTCGGCCTGACCGCGTTGCTGCGCGCCACGCTGGCCGCCGTGCGGCCGCCGGCCGCCGAACAGGCCGTCATCGAGTCGATGCTGGTGGCCTGTGAATCGTCGGTGATCTACCGGCGCCGGACGCTGGGCAGGATCAGCGTGTCGGCGGTGGCCGACCTGGTGCTCTTCGACAGTGAGAACCCGAGATCGCTGGTGTTCCAGTTCGACCGGTTGCGCGCCGGGCTCAAACGGCTGCCCTCCGCCTCGGGCACCTCCCGGCCGGAACGGCTGGCCGACGAGATCGCCGCGACACTGCGCCGGGCCGACCCCGATGACCTGGAGACCGTCGCGGCCGACGGCACCCGGGCCGAACTCGTGGACCTGCTCGACGGTCTGCACACGGAGTTGCGCGAGCTGTCGAACCGGATCGTCGCAGCGCATCTCTCACTGCCGACCGGCATCCAGCCGCTGTGGGGTCCGGATGAGCGGAGGCAACTGCCGTGACCCTGCCCGGAACACGAAGCTACGAGATCACCCACCGCACCACCTACCGGTATTCCGACGATGTCACCAGTTCCTACGGCCGGGGGTTTTTGACCCCGCGGGACACCGGCGGACAGCGCTGCCTGTCCCACGAACTGGTCATCGAGCCGGACACCGCGGACAGCACCACCAGCGGTGACGTGTTCGGAAACCTCAGCTCCTACTTCCATGTCACCGAACCGCACCGGGTGCTGTCGGTGACCAGCCACTCCATCGTCGAGGTGG
>DATEOS010000025.1:0-2270 GCA_035273815.1 Candidatus Limnocylindria bacterium | reverse complement strand
GCGCCCGCGGCCCCGGCCACGCCGGTCCCGGAGGGCGGAGCGTGAACGCGGAGGTGGCCGTCTTCTACTTGCTGGCGGCGATCACCGTGGGATCGGCCGCGGTGGTCGTGCTCGCGCGCAGCCTGATCTACAGCGCGTTCGCGCTGCTCTTCACGTTCGTGGGTGTCGCGGGCCTCTACCTGCTGCTGGGCGCCGACTTCCTGGCCGCGAGCCAGCTGCTCATCTACGTGGGCGGCATCCTGGTGCTGCTGCTGTTCGGCGTGATGCTCACGCACAAGCTCTACGACCTCGACCTGAAGAGCGAGGTGACGCAGTTCCTGCCCGGGGCCCTGGTGTCGGCGACCCTGCTCGCGGTGCTGGCCGTGACCGCCTGGCGGACCGACTGGGCGGTGGGCCCCGGCCGGGCGCCGGCCGCCACCACGCGCGAGATCGGCAAGCTCTTCATGTCCCGCTGGCTGCTGCCGTTCGAGGCGGCCTCCATCCTGCTGCTGATGGCCCTGGTGGGCGCCGCCATGATCGTGCGCCGGAAGCCGGCGGCCTGATGACGCTCCAGCACTACCTCCTGGTGTCGGCGGCGCTCTTCTCGCTGGGCGTGCTCGGCGTGCTGACGCGCCGCAACGCGGTGAACGTGCTGATGGGCATCGAGCTCATCCTGAACTCGGCCAACCTGAACCTGGTGGCGTTCTCGCGCTACGGCACCGGCAACCTCGACGGGCAGCTCTTCGCGGTGTTCGTGATCGTGATCGCGGCGGCCGAGGTGGCGGTGGCGCTCGCCATCGTCCTGACGCTCTACCGTCTCCGCCGCACGCCGAACCTGGACGAAGCCGATTCGCTCAAGGGCTAGACGATCTCCATGAGACACGACACGAAGACGCGGGGACGGGCGTGAGCGAGGTCCAGCAGAGCCTGCTGCGGTTCCGCCCGGAGCTGGCGCTGACGGCGGCGCTGCTCCTGGTGGTGGTGATCGACTGCCTGCACGCCGCCTGGAAGGACGCCGCCGGGCGCTGGGTGACGGTGGCCGGGCTGGCCGTCTCGCTCTGGCTCTGCTTCGGCCTGCGGGGCGTGTCGGCCGAGATCTGGAGCGGGATGATCGTCGTCGACCCGCTCTCGCTCTACTTCCGCATGCTCCTGCTGGGCGCCTCGCTGCTGGTGGTGCTCGCCTTCAGCTTCCGCAACTCGCGCGAGCTGTGGGGCCTGGGCCAGGGCGAGTTCCACACCCTGCTGCTCGCGGTCACGCTCTCGAACCTGCTGCTGGCCAGCGCCAACGACCTGGCCATGCTGTACCTGGCGCTGGAGATGGTCTCGATCGGCTCCTACGTGATGGTCGCGTACATGAAGGGCGACCGCCTGTCGAACGAGGCCTCCCTCAAGTACGTGCTCTTCGGCGCCGTCTCGACGGGCGGCATGCTCTACGGCCTCTCGCTGCTGTACGGCCTCGCCGGGTCGACGTCGCTCCCGGCGGTCCGCCAGGTGATGGCCGGACCCATGACCGACGCCACGCGCATGACCCTGTACCTGGTGGCGCTGCTGGTGTTCGCGGGCTTCGGCTTCAAGACCGCGGCCGTGCCCTTCCACTTCTGGTGCCCCGACGTGTACCAGGGCGCGCCCACGCCGGTGACGGCGTTCCTCTCCGTGGCGCCCAAGGCGGCGGGCTTCGCGATCGTCACGCGCTTCTTCTTCTCGGGCCTCGCCACCTCGAACGGCGGCGCCTGGGACCTGACGGGCTCCATCGACTGGCCCTGGGTGCTGATGCTGATCTCGGTGCTGACCATGACGGTCGGCAACGTGGCGGCCTTGACCCAGACGAACCTCAAGCGGCTGCTCGCCTACTCGTCGATCGCCCACGCCGGCTACGTGTTCATGGGCGTCGTGGCGCTGTCGCAGAACGGCGCGCGCGGCATGATGGTCTACCTGCTCGCCTACCTGGTGATGAACGTGGGCGCCTTCCTGGTGGTGACGCTCGTCCACCGGCAGGACGGGACCTTCGACCTGCGCGACTACCCCGGCCTCTACCGGAGAGCACCCCTGCTCACGGTGGCGATGGCGGTCTTCCTGCTGTCGCTCATGGGCATCCCGCCGCTGGTCGGCTTCATGGGCAAGCTCTACGTGTTCGCGGCGGTGATCGAGAAGGGCCGGTCGTACTGGTGGTACGCGGCGGTGGGAGCGGTGAACGCGGCCATCGCGGCCTTCTACTACGCGCGCGTCCTCAAGACGATGATCATCGACGCGGGCAACGAGGAGAAGCCGCCCTTCGCCCTGCACGCGGCGGA
>DATEOS010000024.1:0-3342 GCA_035273815.1 Candidatus Limnocylindria bacterium | reverse complement strand
GATACCGCGCGCCGCAGTCCCGCCGCAGACCCCCGAACGCATAGTGCGGCCATGGCTTCGAAGCGACCTGCACCTCGGCTGGCGGCGCTCGTTGCGCTGGTCAGCATCCTCGCCGCCTGCTCCGCCGGGCCTTCACCCATACCGTCGGCGACCTCGCCTGGTGCGACCGCCTCTGACCCGGAATCGAGCCCGTCAACGGTGGCCACGCCGTCAGCCGATGCATCGGCCTCAGCCGATGGCACGCCGTTGCCGTCGGTCCCCCACGTGCCCCCGTACCTGGCACCGCTGAGTCGCGCCATGGTCGTCGCCGCGAGCGTGCGCGTCCGTGAGGAGCCATCGCTCGATGCGCGCGTCGTGGGGACCCTGTCCTCCGGCGACGAGGTGCACGTCTGGGCCAGCTTCGATGCCTGGGGCCCCGTCGCTGCAGATGGCTATGTCTGGTACCCGGTCGAGACCGACGACATCCACGGCTGGGCCGCCAAGGGTGAAGGGCACGGCGTCTTCTACCTCGAGCCGATCCCCGTTGTGTGTCCGGATGGCGCCGACTTGAGCACGTTGTTGAAGGCGTCCGGCTGGGAGCGGGTCAGTTGCATCGGGTCGGACCAGATCGAGCTGACCGGCGTGACGGAGATCGCGTGCCAGGGCGGTGCTCGGGAGGGTGTTCACCAACCGGCTTGGCTCGCCACTTGGTGCATCCATTTCGTGCTCACCGATCGCGAGAAGCCCGATGGTCCGGTCAGCGGCTACCTCGGACTTGCTTTCCCACCAGACTTGACCCTGCCAGAAGAGCTCGGCAACGGCTCAAAGGTCAACCTCACCGGCCATTTCGACGACCGGGCTGCTGCGGCCTGCAGCATCGAGCCGAATGGCGAATACCAGGTGAACGACAGCTCGCTCTGGGTACTGTGCCGCGAGCAGTTCGTGGTGACTGACCTCGAGGTCATTGGCGACATCGGCCTGCCGTCGGGACCCTGAACCACTCAGCCCGCGCGGCGTCCCACGAGATCTACGAGCACCTGCCCGCCGTTACTGGGCGGTGATCACCGACTTCATCCGGACGAGATAGAACGCCATGCCCAACGCCCAGAGCGGAAGGACCGCGAGGTAGAACACGCCGCCCACATAGACCGCGGGGCTGTCCTTGTCGCCGAGGAGCGTGCCGACGGCGAAGAGCACGACCCCCAGCCCAGCCAATACGCCGAACCAGCGGAACGCGCTCAGCCACGGGCCTGCCAGCAGGTTCGCGCCGGCGATCCACAGCCCGATCACGATCAGCGCCACCGCCTCCACCGCGTAGGCACCGGTCGCCGGCATGGCGTAGTCGATGTCGACCACGCTCAGCACGAAGAGGATGTGCGTGAGGCACCATGCGCCGGCGGCCAGCCAGCCGGTGACCTGTGCCAGCCTCGCCAGCGGGGTCGGTGTCAGGCCACCCAGCTCCCAGAAGGCCAGCATCAGGAACGGGATTGCGGCGGTCATCGCGATCAGCGCGAGGTCATTGATCGTTCCCCACGGCTGGCCGCTGCTGAGGAAGAGCCCAATCGTGACGAGCGCCACCACGCCGGCCGCGCCGACCACGCACGCTCCCACCACTGCTCGCCGCACATTCGGGTGCACGGCGGCATCGTAGCCGCGGTCGGCCTCCGTACACTGCCCCGGTCATGCGAAACCGCGTTGGGCCGATCCTGCTTGGGCTGCTGCTCATCTCGTGTGGGACGCCGAGCGGCTCCCCTTCACAGGGAGCGATGCCATCAGCGGGTGGGGCGCCATCGATAGGGGCCAGCCCATCGGTCCTGCCAACACCGGAACCGGCGGTCAGTTACGGAGAGGAGTGGCTCGCCTACCAATGGATTGACGCCACCGGCGACGGCATCTACCTGGCGCGCCCTGACGGTAGCGCCCAGCACCAGATCCTGACCAACCTGGCCGGCTCAGAGATCCATCCCGATTGGTCGCCGGATGGCCAGCGCCTGGCTTTCGTCCACGTCACGCCAGAGGACCAGAGCGAGCTGGCGGTGGTCAATGCCGATGGCACCGGCGAAGAGCTTCTCTTCTCCTGCGAGGACCCCTGCAACTCGATCGGCTACCCGGACTGGAACGCGGATGGCTCGGCCATCTATTTCGGCCAAGACGCGGATGTGCAGGCCAACGGGATCCCTCGCACCTTCCAGGTGGCGCGGCTGGATCTGGCGACGGGGCGGGTGAAGGTCGTGCTCACTCGGCAGGACGGCATGACCGCGGAGCAGCCGCGGGTCTCGCCGGATGAGACGCGCGTCGTCTACACGCGCTTCAAGGATCTCGCCGAGCCACTGGCCGGGTCGGCCATCTTCGTCAGTGACCTGGCAGGCGGCCGCGAGCGTCGGCTGACCGAGTTCGACGCCTACGCCGCCTACCCGGACTGGTCCCCGGACGGTGCGCTGATCGTCTTCAACACGTTCGACCTCGGGGCCTTCCAGGACATCACCGTCCAGGTCAACCTGTTCACCATCAAGCCAGATGGCTCCGACATCCAGCGGCTCACCGACTATGGCGAGAACGACACCCGCGCCACGCAGCCGCGCTGGGCGCCCGATGGCTCGGGCATCGTGTACACCCAGGTGCAGGGCGCCGGCTTCGGGACGCGGACGGCCGCGTTCCTGCCGATCGATGGCAGTGAATCTCCGTGGGTCGACTTCGACCCGATCATCGCCACCCACCCCACCCTGCGGCCGATCCCCTGACGCCGAGAGATCTCCATCGGCCGTTCATAGTTCGCGCGCAATTGCCCGCCAGCCTCTGTGGCGGAGGCGGCCTGCTGCATGGCCGCCCGACGACGACAGAGGTGACTGCGCATGTTTCGCGAAATGAGGCACGGGGCGGCCATGCCCCCGATGCGCGGCTACGGCCGCGGCTATGAGCCCTATCCGGCCGAGGGCGGCGGATCGGTGCTGCCGAAGGTGATCGGCCTGGTGGTGGCGATTGGACTGATCCGGATGCTGGTCAGCCACAAGCGCGGTCACGAGGGCGGCAGCTGGCGTGAGCGGCGGCACGAGATGATCGCCGAGGTGCACCGCGAGCTGCATCGCCAGGAGGAGCTCAAGGCCGATGCGGCCGCCCCTGCTACGGGCACCGCCAAGGCCTGACACGGACCCCATTGGCGGCGTACCCAACCTGCGAGTGATACGACCAAGGAGCCGGTGTTTCGGACCATGGAACGCCGGCTCCTTCGCTATCTACCCCGCCAGCGAGTGAAACGGCGAAGGAAACACGGGCGGACGCCCGTTCGTTGGTCCTACCACTCGCTAACTGAGTAACGCGGTCCCTAGCGGATCGCCAGGACGTTGCTGGCGAAGACGGGACGAG
>DATEOS010000023.1:0-8027 GCA_035273815.1 Candidatus Limnocylindria bacterium | reverse complement strand
TTCCTCGGCCAGGATCTGCTGCTGCCGCAGGGCGAGCAGGGCGGCCTCTTCCGAGGGAACGGCCCACGCCTCGTCATACGCATCGGTATGGAGGCTCTGCGTGCCGCCCAGCACCCCGGCCAGCGCCTGGATGGCGACCCGGGTCAGGTTGTTCAGCGGCTGCTGCGCGGTGAGCGACACGCCGGCGGTCTGGGTATGGAAGCGCATCCAGGTGGAACGCTCGTTCTCCGCGCCGAAGCGTTCGCGCGCCAGCTTGTACCAGATGCGCCGCGCCGCCCGGAACTTGGCGATCTCCTCGAAGAAGTCGTTGTGGCTGTTGAAGAAAAAGCTGAGCCGCGGGGCGAAGTCGTCGAAGCGCAGGCCGCGGCCCAGCGCGTCCTCCACGTAGGCGATCCCATCGGCGATGGTGAAGGCCAGCTCCTGCACGGCCGTCGAGCCGGCCTCGCGGATGTGGTAGCCGGAGATGCTGATCGTGTTCCAGCGCGGCAGCTCGGCGGTGCCCCACTCGACCGTGTCGGTCACCAGCTTCAACGACGGGGCGGGCGGGAAGATGTACTCCTTCTGGGCGATGAACTCCTTGAGGATGTCGTTCTGCAGCGTGCCGGTCAGCTGCGCGCGCGGCACACCCATCTTCTCGGCGGCGGCGATGTACATGGCCCAGATCATGGGCGCCGGGGAGTTGATGGTCATGGAGGTGCTGATGTCGCCGACCGGCAGGCCGTCGAGCAGGATCTCCATGTCGGCCAGGCTGGAGACGGCCACGCCGCAGGTGCCGAACTCGCCCTCCGCCTGCGGCTCGTCATGGTCGTAGCCGTAGAGGGTGGGCATGTCGTAGGCAATCGACAGGCCCGTCCCGCCGCCGGCGATCAGCGCCTTGAAGCGCCGGTTGGTGTCCTCGGCGGTGCCGAAGCCGGCAAACATGCGCATCGTCCACAGCCGGCCGCGATGGCCGGTGGGATGGATGCCGCGCGTGAAGGGCGGCTCGCCCGGGAGCGCCAGGTCGTCGATCTCGTCCCAGCCAGCCTGCGCGCCACCATCGGGCGGGCTGAAGGCGTAGCGCGGACGATCCCGATCCGGGTCATTGGCCGGATCATGCAGGTCTTCGGAGGTGTAGACGCGGTCCATCTCCACGCCGGACTGCGTGATGAAGCGCGGCCGGCGCTCGGGGGAGCGCTCCAGCGCCGGCTTCAGGCGCTCGGCCTGCCAGCGCTCGAGGTGCTCTCGCCAGCGGTTGCGATCAGCCACGGCGCGGGAGATTCGCCAGGAGCGAAGCTGGCTCCGACTGACGGGCCGCGCTACCCGGCCTGCACCCACATGGCCTTCTTGGTTGCATCGTCAAAGGACGGTCTTGCCGTCGATCTCACAGATGCTCGCGACCTGTGGGGGATCAATCCTGCCGCCTGCGCGGAACCTGTCTCCCTCTCTCAGGACAACTTCGTCGTCACGATTCAGAACAACTAGGTCGGGCGCGAAATAGGCTGTCCACCCGTATGGCCACACCGGCCATAGCACCTCACCGTCGTCGACGATCCACACCTGCCTACCTACTGCAGCGTCCTGGTCGGCTCTCAGCTTGACGGTTCCTATCAGGAACCGCGGGCAATCGCCGCCCACAGTATCTGCCGGCCACGCACGTATTTCGACTTGATCGCGCTGGACCACGCTAGCTTGTGGAGCCGCGCACGCCGAAATGAGCATGCAGACTACAAATTGAGCGGAGCGACGCCGCCAGCCTTGGATCGCCATGCTAGCTAGTGGAAATTGAGAGATCCCAGCTAGCCGGCACGTAGTCGATTCTCTGATAGTCGGTGTGCGTCACAGGATTATCACCTCCGCAGGACGTGATTCCGGCAGCCCTGACCACGTTCTCGCTTTGTATGTATCGGTATAGCGGCCCTCCACTGTCGCCTCCAATGGATTCGATTAGTACTCGAACCATGCCATCGATGGAGGTCAGCTGGCAGGCCACGTTGAGAAGGAGCGGGTACTGAATTGTGCCGCACTCCGTCCACCACGTGGATATGCCCGTCATGCACCTCAGTTCGCCTTCGTCATAGCTCGAAGTCACATTGGTCACGTCTCGGGCGTTTAGGTCGTGCTCGACATCGTCGGTCACCCTGGGCTGGTTCGGCACTCGAATAGAAGCAAGATCGCGTGTCTGGATTGCCCAGGCATTTACCGTTCCCAGTTCCAAATTCCCGTGATAGACCTTATGTCCCGTGCCGATATTCAGGCTTTGTACGCCGGAGACAAGGTGCGACAGCCTGATCGACAACTTCATGGATAGAGGCCGCGCAGGGTGGTGGCGCCGGCCACCCGATCGACCGCCACCATCATGGCCGCCCCGCGCAGGTCCACCGACTTGGCCTCGCTCATGGCCAGCACGTCACTGAAGGCTCCATCCATGATCCGCTCCAGGTCTGCGGAGATCGCCTCTTCGGTCCAGAAGAAGGACTGCATGTCCTGGACCCATTCGAAGTAGGCCAGCACCATTCCGCCGGCTGCGCACAGGAGATCGGGCACCACCAGCACGTCCCGGTCACGCAGGATGGCGTCCGCCTCGGGCGTGGTCGGCGCGTTGCTCGCCTCGATCAGGATGCCGGCGCGCAACTGCTCGGCTGACGCCTCGTCGATCTGGTACTGGATGCCGGCGGTGATGAACAGGTCGCAGTCGAGGCCAAAAATGGCGGACCGGTCGATCGGCTCCGCCCCGGCCAGGTCCCGCACGGTGTCGTGCTTGTGCATGTGGGCGATGGCAGCGTCCGCGTCGATGCCGGCGGCACTGGCGACCGCTTCCCGGTCGTCGGCCAGCGCAACCAGGGTCGCGCCGGCTTCGCCAAGCATCTCGGCCAGCACCGTGCCCACCCGGCCGAAGCCCTGCAGGGCCACTCGTGCCCCCTTCAGCTCGAGGTTGCGACAGCGCGCCGCCGCCAGGATGCAGCGGAAGGCGCCGCGGCTGATGGCCTCGCGGCGTCCACGCGTGCCGCCGATGGCCTGCGGCTTCCCGGTCACGACGGCCGGGATGGTGTGACCGTGCTGCATGCTGTAGGTATCCATGATCCAGGCCATGGTCTGCGAGCCGGTGTTGACGTCCGGGGTCGGGATGTCGCGGTCCGGGCCGATCAGCACGCCGATCTCGGTCGTGTAGCGGCGCGTCAGCGCCTTGCGCTCGGCAGTGGACAGCAGCTTCGGATCGACCACGACCCCGCCCATCGCGCCGCCATACGGGATCTGGACCAGCGCGGCCTTCCAGGTGTTGAGCATGGCATTGGCGCGCACCAGGTCCAGCGTCAGATCCTCGGTGAAGCGCACGCCGCCGGTGGCGGGGCCCCGGTTCAGGTTGTGGTGCACGCGGAAGCCGGTGAAAGTGCGGACGCTGCCATCGTCCATATGGACCGGGAAGTGGACCGTCAGCTCGCGCTTCGGGTCGCGCAGGACACCGTGCATGCCCGGGTCGAGCTCCAGGCGCTCGGCCGCCAGGTCAAGGGCCCGCTGGGCCGCCCCCCACACGTCCTCCGGCGCGGCGTCGCCGTGTCGATGCTCTACGTCGGTGGTGGCCGTCACGCGCCGATCCGGCAGCGGGTGGTGGGAGTCACGGCGGTCTGGCTCAAGGGCAGGATCCCTCCGTCAGGGGGCCGCTGGCGCGGCGCGGGCGGTGAGCATACCGTCGCCCGGCGAGCGGCGACAACCGCGCCGCATCAGCGTGGGCGGTGGCACACTTGGCTGGTCAAGCCAAACCGGGCTCCGGCGGCACCTGCACGCCGACCGGCGCCCAATCCAAGACCGGAGGCACCTTGATGGCTCCCCGAGTCATGACCGTCAGCGGGCCGATCCCACCCGAGCGCATCGGCTTCGCCCTTCCCCACGAGCACACCGGCATCTACCTCTGGCACATCCAGAACCGATGGGACTACTGGGAGCTCACCCCCGACGAGGACCTCATCGCCGACGAGCTGCGCGACTATCGTCGACGCGGCGGCTCGACGCTGGTGGAGCTCACCCTGCCGGGTGTCGGCCGCGATCCGGAGCGTCTGCGGCGCCTCACCAGCCGGACCGGCGTGCAGATCGTGATGGGCTGCGGCTGGTACCGCGAGGCCTATTACCCCCACGAGGCGCAGATCGATCGGCGCAGCGTCGATGACCTGGCCGCCGAGCTGGTCGGCGAGCTGCGCGACGGTGTGGGGGGCACGGGCGTACGGCCGGGCATCATCGGTGAGATCGGGACCGACAAGCCATGGGTCAGCGCCCAGGAGGAGCGGGTGCATCGGGCCGCCGCGCGCGCCGCGCGCGAAACCGGCATGGCCATCACCACCCACGGCGTGCGATCGCCGGTGGCGCTGGCGCAGCTGCGCATTTTCGAGGAGGAGGGCGTGGATCCGGCGCGCGTCGTCATCGGGCATGCCGACTCGTACCCGGTGCTCGACCACTTCCTGGCCATCCTGGAGCGTGGCGCGAACCTGCAATTTGACTTCCTCGGTCATCGGTTCCAGACCGAGGAGGCAGAGGAGCCTCGCCTGGTGGAGCACATCGTGGAGCTGCTGGAGCGCGGCTGGGGCGGGCAGCTGCTGCTCAGCCAGGACGTGTGCCACAACAGCCAGCTCAAGGCACGGGGTGGCTTCGGTTACACGTACCTCCAGCAGCACTTCCTGCCGACGTTGCGCACCGCGGCGGTCGGCGAGGGCGAGCTCCAGCAGATCACGGTCGATAACCCGCGCCGCATCCTGACGCTGCCCTGAGATGGGTTGCCCGCGGGGCAGGTCTACGCAGGCTGGGTGTACAAGAGCGCCGCACGGGACGCTCGCGCGACGCTTGACTCGCGACCTGCGTGAAACGATGCCTTACAACGCCCTACGACGCGAAATCGGCGCCGTTGTACGCGCCGGGTGTGTCACCGGACGGGGGCGCCGATTCCGAGCGCCGATGTACGCCTCCTGGGTGTGCGCGAGCACGCAATGACAGATCCGCGCGATCCGATTGCCGACCTGCGGCGTATAGCCCTGCTGCTGGAGTTTGCCAACGAGCCGTCTTACCGGGTGCGCGCCTTCCGGAACGCGGCGGCCACGTTGCGCGACCTGGAGCCGGACTCCCTGGAGGCGCATGTGAACGGCGGCACGCTGCGCAGCCTGACCGGCATCGGCGAGGTGACCGAGCGGACGATCACTGAGAGCCTGCGGGGCGAGGAGCCCGTCTACCTCCGTCGGCTGGAAGCGACCGGTGGCCGGATGGTTGCCGAGATTGGCGCGGAGCTGTGCGAGGCGCTGCGCGGCGACTGCCACGTGCATTCCGACTGGAGCGACGGTGGTTCGCCAATTCGGGAGATGGCCGAGACCGCCATCGAGCTCGGCCACGAGTACATGGTGCTGACCGATCATTCGCCGACGCTCACGGTGGCCAACGGACTGACCGCCGAACGCCTGGAACGGCAGCTGGAAGACGTGGCAGAGCTGAACGCCGAGCTGGCGCCGTTCCGGATCCTGACCGGCATCGAGGTGGACATCCTGTCCGACGGTTCGCTGGACCAGACGCCGGAGCTGCTCAGCCGCTTGGACATCGTGGTCGGCAGCGTCCACTCGGAGCTGCGCATGGCTTCGGGACCGATGACCAGGCGCATGGTGACCGCGCTGGCCGATCCGCACCTGGACATCCTTGGCCACTGCACCGGCCGCATGAAGACGGGGCGTCGCAACCGGCCCCCGTCCGCGTTCGACGCCGACATCGTATTTGCCGCCGCGGCCCGCTTCGACAAGGCGATCGAGGTCAATTCCCGGCCGGAGCGGCTCGATCCGCCCAAGCGCCTGCTGCGCCTGGCGGTCGAGGCGGACTGCAAGGTGAGCATCGACTCCGACGCCCACGCCCCAGGGCAGATGGCGTGGCAGCCGTACGGGTGCGATCGGGCGGCGGCATGCGGCGTGCAGATCGGCTCGGTCGTCAATGCCCTGGAGGCCGATGCGCTGCTGGCCTGGGCCGCCGCGCACGAGGCCTGAACCGCAGACCCATCGGTCCATACTGACCACCAACCCCCGGGAGTGAGGAGAACGACCATGTCCGTCGCACGCGTCACTGAGCTGAGCTGCACCTCCACCGATTCCTTCGAGGACGCGATCCGTGAGGGAATCGACCGCGCCAACCGTACGCTGCGCCAGGTGCGCAGTGCCTGGGTCAAGGAGCAGCGCGTGAATATCGGGCGCGATGGGTCCATTGAGTTCCAGGCGAACATCATGGTGACATTCGTCCTCGAAGACTGATTCCGCGAGGGTCGAGGTGGACGGCCCTAAAGCAATCAGCGAGCAAGCGGCACGTGTCGGGGCGTCCCGGCCCGCGCGAGTGGCTACCAGGGGGGCGCGAGGGCTTCCATGGTGGCTTGGTCCGCCTGGAGGCCATCGGCCGTGAGCGGGATCATGGCCACCTGGTCCGCACCGGCGTCGAGCACGGCCCGCAGGCGGGACCGCAGCGTTTCGTCATCGCCCCAGGCCACCAACGCATCCACCAGTCGATCGCTGCCCGGCTTGGCCAGCTCCGCGTCCCCGAGCCCGGCTTCGCGCAGGCTGTTCAGGTAGTTCGGCAGGCCCAGATAGCGGTCCAGGTAGCGGCGCGCCGCTGCCCGGGCGAGGGCCGGATCGGTCTCGCGCAGGCAGGGGAGGCTAACGATCAGGAGCGGCCGTGCCGTGCCGGCGGTCGTGGCCGCTTCGTCCAGCCCGGTGCGCGCGCCGGCCACGTACGACTCGGGCACGAGATACGGGAAGGCGCCGTCCGCCGAACTCGCCGCCAGTGCCAGCATGCGCGGCCGCAGGGCGGCCAGCACCAGCGGCGGACGCCCGTACGGCTCTGGTGCGCGGTAGGGCGCCGCAGCGTAGGCGGTGAGGTAGTCCCGCATGACGGTCAACGGACCGCGGTACGAGTGGCCGCGCACCTCGCTCACCGTGTCGCGGTGGCTGCTGCCCAGGCCCAGCAGCATCCGGCCGCCGGACAGCTCGTGCACGGTCGCCGCGCCGGCGCGCATCGCCACCGGGTCACGCCCGTAGACGACGGCGATGCCGACTGCCAGCCCGATGCGCTCCGTCCGGCCGGCCAGGTGGCCAAGCAGCGCGAATGGGTCGCGGCCGGCGGTCTCCTGAGTCCAGAAGGTGTCGTAGCCGGCGGCTTCAGCTGATCGGGCGAACGAGACAACCTCGTCGCCGGGCAGGCGGTCGAAGTTTGACCAGATCCCCGCGGGACCGATGCGGGCCGGCACCTACTCCGAGCCGGCCTCCGAGCCGGCCAGGCTGATGAGGCCCTGGCGGCGGACGAAGCGGGAGCGGTAGACCGGATTCGAGACCCTGGCACTGACCGTCGCAGCATCCAGCGGCTTGGTCGATCGCGGCGCAGTGTATCGCCCGCGCTCGGTGATGGCCGCCGCCAGCTGGACGGCGCTCATCGGCCCCTGCTCGGTGATGATGGCAGCGATCTCCTCGTGCAGGGGTATGCGCGGGGTGGCAGCAGCCTTCGCGCGCGACCTGCGCGCCGGCGCAGGGGTGGTGGCCCCGCCGGTCGTGGACTTGGGCGGTCGTCCGCGACGCTTCGGGGCAGGAGCCGTCGCCTCGGTCGGGGCCCCTTCGGGTGCTGGCGCGGCAGCCGGTGTGCCAGACGTCGGTGCGGCCAGGGCCGGGGTCGCCTGCGGCGTGAGGGCGTCCAGGCGGCGGGCCAGCTCGTCGATGCGGGCGCTCAGGGCAGCCATCGCCTTAGCATCCGTGGCGGGGGCGGTCGCGCCCTCGCCGCGGCGCGCGGCATCGAGCCGCTCCTCGACCCAGTGCGTGACCATTTCACCGGGCCGGACGCCGGCCTCCGCGGCCAGCAGCTTGAGCGCTGCCAGGCGGCGTGGGTCGAGCCGGATCGACATGCCGCCCTCGTCGCGGCTGCTCGGCGGGTACCCGCCGCGATCCGGCGGCCGCTGCGGCGGACGATCGCGGTCGAAGGTCCGTGGCGGCCGGCGCTGGTCGTAGCCGGAGGAGTAGCCCTCGCGGTCGCGTGGTGGTCGATCGGGCCGGGGG
>DATEOS010000022.1:0-5550 GCA_035273815.1 Candidatus Limnocylindria bacterium | reverse complement strand
CTCGCCTCTCCGATGCGGGCCACGGCATAGATGCGGTCCAGCCCGGCGTCGACGCGGTCACGCAAGGGATTCAGCGCAGACGGCCGGACGCCGGCGACGGCCGCGTTCTCGATGGCCGCGAAGGCCTGGTTCAGAAGCTCGGTGGCGGTCTCCGGCACGCGGTCGATCAGGTCGTGGCCGTCTACCTCCTCGTCCACCTGCGCCATGAGGGTGTGCGTCTCCTCGATCGCCTGGCGCGCGACGGTGGCGCGCGGGATGGCCTGCGTCGGCGACACGGCGGGTAGGCTGGCCACGCTGGTGCCAAAGGCCAGCAGCAGCGCCACGCCGGCCATGCCCAGCATCCCCAGGCGCCGACGACGACCCTCCTCCACCGCCGCGGTGCGCAGCACCTGGCGCGGGTACTGCGGCCGGCGACGCGGGACGAAGGCGAACAGGACGTTGAACGCATAGAGGATCGCCCGGCCCACCGCCCCCTGCAGCCCGTCGATGGCGTCCCCCATGCGATGCAGGAAGCGCCCGATGGCATCTGCCAGCGGCACCGGGCTCTGGTCCGGCAGCCCGGCCAGTGGCTCCGCGGGACGCACCGGCTCCAGCTGGCGAGTGGTGGCCGTGGCCGGCAGCTCCATGATTTCGATGGCCAGGATGCCGTCCGAGCCGGAGCCGCCGCGGATCTGGAACAGCCGCTCCACGTGCTCCACCGCGGCCGACGGTCGCAGGGTGGCCAGCGCGTGCTTCAGCTCGTCCACGCCCACCACCTGCGCCAGGTTGCGGCTGACCAGCGCCATCTGGTCGCCGGGGGCCAGCTCGCCCTTCCACGTGTAAGGGGTGATCTCGAGCGCCTCGCCCAGCGTGGCCGCCACGCGACGTTGGCGCACCCGCGGATCCTCCTCGTCGACCGCCGGCGGCGGGGGCAGCTCGTACATGCGCCCCTCGCGGAGGATGACCGCCGCCGCCGGCCCCAGCTTGGCGACGTGCGCCTCACGGCCGCGGATGGCCATGGCGATGATGCTGACCCCGGCGCGGCGAGGGATGCCCAGCCGGCCGCGCTGGTGATACAGGCGCCGGTTGGCGTTGGCCAGGGCCTTGGCCAGTGCGCCGAGCGAGCCGGCCGAGAGGTCGTAGTAGTAGTCGTGCTGCAGTTGCTCGAGGGCGTCGCCGGCGGCCCGCGCCAGGTGGGCATCGCCACCGGTCAGCTGCGCCAGCAGGAAGAGGCTGCCCTTGGTGCGGGCCAACGATCCGGTGGCCGGCTCATGGAACCGCACAATGTCCATGGCGCCCGGGAGCCGATCCTCGGGCGCTGGCAACCCGAGTCGTGTGGCCAATCGGCTGCTCATTGGCTACCTGCGACGCTCGGCGGCATCCTGGCGTGCCGCAATGCCGGGATTATAGGGAGCGCTCCCGACCTCCACGACCAACCGAAATGGCCAGTCGCCGCAGCTCGATAGTCGCCCCCGGCCGGCCGCGCAGGCGCTTGTTCACGCCGTGCACCAGGGCCTCGGAGCGCAGAGTCAGCTCCTGGGCCAGGATCGGCTCGGAGGCCTCGATCCGCGCCACGCCGTTCGACTGGTCGACCAGCCGGCTGGTGAGCGTGCCCCGCGTCAGGCCGGCCGCATCGACCGTCTCCTGCCATGCCAGCCGCAGCTGGGCGGCCGCCAGCTGCTCCGCAGCGGCCGGTCCCATGCAGGCCAGCAACGCGCGCTGGACCGCGACCGCCGCTTCTTCCGCCTGGTTGCTCATGCTCGTCCCAGCCTAGGCCACCCGCGGGGAGCGGTGCAGCTCGCCGGCGCCCACCTGCCAGACCGGCACGCGCTGCCGCCGGCCGGTGGGCAGCAGCCCCAGGTCGGCGGTGGTGACCATCACCTGCCCGCGGTCGAGCAGCAGGTCCAGCGTGCGCTCCGCGCGGTCGCGATCCAGCTCGCTGAACACGTCATCCAGCAGGACGATGGGCGCGGGTGCGTCCTCGGCGCCCAGCAGGTCGCACTCGGCCAGCTTCAGGGCCACGATGATGGTGCGCTGCTGCCCGCGGCTCGCGTGCGTGGCCACGTCTCGACCGCCCAGCGCCACCCGCAGATCGTCACGCTGCGGCCCGATCAGGCTCACCCCGTTCCACATCTCCTTCTGACGCGAGTCGGCGATCCTGCGGCGGAAGGCCAGCACCAGCGCCTCCGGGTCGTCCGCGCCGGCCGGCCGATCCGGCCAGGCGTCCTTCAGCGTGTCGAGATAGGTGAGCTCCACACTGGCGTTGCCCTCGTCCGGCGGCGCCACCGCGTCGTGGAGGCCGGGGATCCGCTCACCCAGCTCCCTCACCAGCCGCAGCCGGGCCGCCATGACCCGGGCGCCGACCTGGGCCAGCTGCTCGTCCCAGAAGGCCAGCCCATCGTCCGTCGCCTCCTCGCGGCGGATGGCGCGCAGCAGGGCGTTGCGCTGGGCGAGGACCCGCACCAGCTCGACCAGGTCGCGGGCCACCCGGCGGTCGCGCTGCGCCAGGATCCCGTCCAGGAAGCGCCGCCGCTCGGCCGGCGCGCCAATCAGCAGCAGCATCTCCTCCGGCCGGAAGAGGACCGATCGGGCGGTCTCGCTCACCGACGACGCGCGGCGCGGCACGCCGTTGACCGTCAGCCGCTTGCGGATTTCGGCGGGCGCGGTCTCGCCCGGAATCACCAGCTCGATCGCCGCCGGCGCGATCGCCGGCGCATCGCCGTCCCGGCCGGCCAGATCCAGGCGCACCCGCGCGAACGGCTGTCCATGGCGCACCAGCTCGTGATCGGCCGCCGCGCGGTGTGACCGGCCGGTGATGGCAACGTGGACCGCCTCCAGCAGGTTGGTCTTGCCCGCGCCGTTGGGGCCGGCCACGATCGTCAGCCCGGGATCGGGGTGCAGCTCCGCTTCTGGGTAGCCGCGGAAGTCGGTCAGGCTGAGGCGAGTCAGGCGCATGGCGCCAGCATCGGTTCGGTGCCGATCAGGAGGCCGTGCGGACCGGCATGATGACGTGGACGTAGTCGTCCTTGCCCACGCCCCGCAGCACGCCCGGCGCGAGCGGGCCGGAGAGCTCCAGCGCCGCCTGCTCGGCGCGCAGGTTGGAGAGCACGTCGATGAGGTAGCGGGCGTTGAAGGCGATGGTCGTCGCCTGCCCCTCCACCGTGGCATCCAGCGTGTCCGCGTTGTCGCCCACGTCGGCGGCGTGCGCGGTGATGGAGATGCCCTCGCCGTTCTCGCCGCCCACCTCGACCTTGACGATGTTGGCCGAGTCGCGCGCGAAGATGCTGGCCCGCCGGGCGCCGGCCAGGAACGACTCGCGGTCGATCACGGCTCGGCTCGAGTGGGCGGTGGGGATGACCGGCTCGTAGTTCGGGAACTGGCCCTCGATCAGGCGCGAGACCAGGTCGATTCCCTCGACGTGGAACAGGACCTGGCTCTTGTTCGGCGTGACCGTGATGTCGATCGGATCATCGGCATCGGGAAGGATGCGCATCAGCTCGGCATAGGAACGGGCCGGCACTACGATGCTCATCTCCGGGCTCACCGCCTTGGTCAGCGTCAGGCTGCGCACCGCGATCCGATAGTTGTCCGCGGCGGCCAGCGTCATGGCCTCGCCGGAGAACTTCGTCAGCACGCCGGTCAGAATCGGCCGGCTCTCGTCGCTGGCGGCGGCGAAGACGACCTCGCTCAGGGCGTCGCGCAGCTGCCGAGCATCGGCGCTGGTGGCCGGGGCATCGCCGATGGCGGCCACCACCGGGAACTCGTCGGCGTCGATCCCCTTGATGCTGGAGCGGCTGCCGCCACAGGTGACCTTCAGGGTCCGGTCCTTGGCGGACAGCTGCAGGTCGATTCGCTGGTTCGGCAGCGACATGACCAGGTCGGTCAGCAGCTTGGCCGGGACCGTGATCTCGCCTTCCGCCTCGACCTTGCCCGGCACCCAGCAGTTGATGCCGATCTCCAGGTTGGTGGCGGTCAGCTTCAGGCCGCTCTCCTCGGTCTTGAGCAGGACGTTCGCCAGCACCGGCAGCGTCGCCCGGCTGCTGACGGCCCGGCTTACAACGCCCAGACCACGCGCCAGGTTCTCCTGCATCACCGAGATGTTCATCCGATCCTCATCCTCACCCAGGCTCTGGTACTAAGCCACTGGAAGAATACCTATTCCGCAGTCGTCCCTCGTAGGACTGTGAACGTTGTGGACCGTAGGGCCCCTCCCCGATCAAACCGGTCCCGAACGACGGTGGGTATCCCGGTCCCGACGGTGGACGAAGATGGCCGATTCGGTGCGCCGACGGTGGACGGCGGCTGGATATCTGGCGCCGGCACCTCCGCCTTCGGGTGGCGCTTGTCCACGAATCGGTGCCTCTGTCCCCGAGATCGACGCGGTTATCCACGCGGCCCTCCCGGGCAGTCACTCCGAGTAGATCATCTCCCGGACCGCACTGATCTCCCGGCGCATCTCGTCGTTCTCCGCCAGCTCGCGGGCGATCTTGTCGCAGGCATGCAGCACGGTCGAATGATCCCGGCCGCCCAGTTCGGCGCCGATGCGCAGCAGGCTGATGTCGGTCTCCTCGCGGATGAGGTACATGGCGATCTGGCGCGGCACCACGATGGCCCGATCGCGCTTGCTGCTGCGCAGCTGGTCCAGGTTGACCCCGTAGTAGTCCGCCACCGCGCGCACGATGCGCTGCGGGGTGATCGACCGCTTCTTGGGGTTGTACATGACGTTGCTGAGCACCGCCGACGCCAGCTCGTTGTTGATCGGCATGCCGGACATGGAGGCGTAGGCGATGACCCGGTTCAGGGCGCCCTCCAGCTCGCGGACGTTGCTCACCACCTTGCGGGCGATGAACTCGATCACCTCGGCCGGGATCAGGTTCAGCTGATCCTCGGCCTTTGAGCGCAGGATGGCGATGCGCGTCTCCAGGTCCGGCGGCGTGAGGTCCGCGATCAGGCCCCATTCGAACCGGGAGCGCAGACGCTCCTCCAGGGTGGTGATTGCCTTCGGCGGCCGATCGGACGACAGCACGATCTGCTTGCCGGCCTCGTGGATGGCGTTGAAGGTATGGAAGAACTCTTCCTGGGTCCGCTCGCGCTCGGCAATGAACTGGATGTCGTCGATCAGCAGCACGTCGATGCGGCGGTATCGGTTCCGGAAGTCCTCCATCTTCTGCTCGCGGATGGAGTTGATGAAGTCGTTGGTGAACTTCTCGCTGGTCGCATACAGGATCCGCTTGCGCGGGAACTTGGCGGCTACCGCGTTGCCGATGGCGTGCATCAGGTGCGTCTTGCCCAGCCCTACGCCGCCGTACAGGAAGAGCGGGTTGTAGGCGTGCCCCGGCCGCTCCGCGACCGAGAGGGCGGCCGCGTGGGCGAGGCGGTTGGCCGAGCCGACGATGAAGTTGCTGAAGGTGTAGCGCGGGTTGAGGTTGGTCGCACCGCCCTCGCCACCGACGCGCGTCGGCTCGACCCGGACATGCTGGCTGAGGGGAGCCTCGGCCGGACGGGGCGCCTCGTCCGGGGAGCTCCCGGCCTCGACCTCGCCGACCGCCGCGACCACGAACTCGACCTGGA
>DATEOS010000021.1:0-26181 GCA_035273815.1 Candidatus Limnocylindria bacterium | reverse complement strand
GCTCGACCTCCATCCGGCGATCATCCTGCCCGCGCTGGTCGTCGGCTCGGCCCTCGCCGGCATCATGGGTGCCATCCTGGCGCTCCCACTCACCGCCGCGGCACGTCAGACGATCGCGTACCTGCTGCGGATCACCGGAGGGGAGCCGCAGCCGGCACCGGCTTCGGACGCGACCGAGCGCTAGGCCTATCCCGCGGAGCCTTCGGCCACCGGTTAACCAACCAGACGATCGTCCGAGAGACCGGGCCACCGTCCAGTTAGCAAAGCGCTGCGCCCTCAGCCGGCGATCCGAGGTCGCGCGCCCGGCGGAGGGCCTTGCGGCGAGTGAAGAGGGCCCCGACGTGTGCATCGAGGCCCTCGCCGTCGTCCCGACCTCCGACGCGCGGGCGCGCGGTCCCTTCGGTTCGGCTGCCTAGCGCGAAGCCACCGCGGCGGTTTCTTCAGCTTCGCGCCTGGCAAGGATGGCGTCGAGAACCGCGTACTCGGCCTCCTCCACGGCTGCGTAGGCGTAGCCGATCGCGAGCTCTGCGTCGTCTTCGGCCCACTCAGCTCGCATGGTGGCGCCGGAAGCGTCCATCTGCGCCTTCCTGCGGCTCACGTCTGAACGCACGTTATCGATGTGGGTCTTCCACGACCGCTGCATGTCTTCCCACGTCGCCGCGGCTTCGCTCTTGGCATCCTGCGCCTTGGTCCGTAGCTTCGTTGCCTCGGTCTCCGCGGATGCCTTCACCTCATCGATGCGATGCTCGAGCTCCGCACGCGCCTCAGCCTTGGCGGCGGCTGCGTGGTCTTCCGCTGTCTTTGCTCGTTCGGACAGCTTCCTGAGGTCGTCGGATAGTGCCATGTCCCTCTCCATTCAGTCGTGTTTGGGGTGACGGTCAAATCCTCCGGCAGAGAGGCCGGATCAGGCATGGTTCATAGTCTTCTCCCAGTTCGGCACTGATCCCCATCGTGGGATCCGGCCCGCGATTGGCCAGGGCCGAAGGACCCGTATTCCGGGACATGGGCGGCCCAATTCGGGATGGTCGAAATGGTGCTCGCGATCGGGCTCGGGCAGCGGTGGCCTCGATGGGCCAGTGGGCTCCCCGGCGCCCCACCCTTCCGGCAGTCGTCGCGTCAGAGAGGGCCGTGTGGGATTCGAACCCACGACACGAGGATTAAAAGTCCCCTGCTCTAACCACTGAGCTAACGGCCCGGCGCCAGCATAGACGCCGAGCCCGCCGTGCTAGATTCGGACCAATGCGCACGATCCTGCTCTGGATGGCACGCAACCGGTGGTTGAAGGAGCACGTCCCACGCCTCTGGTTCGCACGTCGTGCGGTGCGTCGCTTCATGCCGGGCGAGCAGATGGAGGAGGCGCTCGAGGCAGCTGAGCAGTTCCGTCCGCTGGGCATTGCCCTCCTCTTCACGCACCTCGGCGAAAACCTGGAGCGCGCCGAGCAGGCCACCGCCGTGGCGGACCATTACCACGACCTCCTCAACAAGATCATGGCCCGAGGCCTGGACGCCGAGATCAGCATCAAGCCGACCCAGCTGGGTCTCGACCTCGACGCCGATGCGACCCTGGCCCACCTGCGGTCGTTGGCCGCCCATGCCGCCGAGGCCAGGGGCAGCCTGTGGCTGGACATGGAGGGATCGGCCTATACCCGGGCGACGATCGACCTCTATCGGACCCTCAAGGCGGATCACCCGGCCGTGGGTATCTGCCTGCAGGCTTACCTGAAGCGCACACCGGCGGACCTGGCAGATCTGCTGCCACTCAGACCCCAGATCCGGCTGGTGAAAGGCGCTTACGACGAAGCGGCGGAGATCGCCTTCCGCAAGAAGTCGGATGTCGACGCCGCCTTCCAGTCGCTGTCGGTGGCGATGCTTCCGCATGCCGGCAGTGGCGACCTGCGGCTCGGCCTGGGCACCCATGACACCCGCCTGATCGAGCGCATCGCCGACTTCGGGCGGGGGGAGGGCGTGGCAATCGATGCGTTCGAGGTGCAGATGCTGTACGGCATCCGCATGGACGAGCAGCGCCGCCTCGCGGCAGCGGGGTATCGGGTCCGCGACCTCATTGCCTACGGGGATGCCTGGTACGCGTGGTACATGCGACGGCTGGCGGAACGGCCGGCTAACGTGTGGTTCGCCGCGCGCCAGATGATCGGCTGGTAGGAGGAGAGAGCATGCGCGTCCTGCAGATCGGAGTGGGCACCGTTGGCGAGGCCATCGCCCGGATGGTCGCGCAGCGTGACTGGTGCGAGCAGATGGTGCTGGCCGACTATGACGTCGGGCGGGCCACCGCGCTGCAGGTCGAGCTCGGCGACGCGACGCGCTTCCCGGTGGAGCGCATTGACGCCGGCGACAGCGCGGCCGTTGCGGAGCTGGCCAGGCGACATGGTTCGACGCTCCTGATGAACGCCGTCGACCCGCGCTTCGTCATGCCGCTGTTCGATGGTGCGCTGGTTGCCGGCATCGACTACATGGACATGGCCAACAGCCTCTCGCGGCCCCACCCGTCGGAGCCCTTCAGCCGGCCGGGGATCAAGCTCGGGGATGAGCAGCTGGCCCGCAATGCCGAGTGGACGGCCGCCGGGCGGCTGGCACTGATCGGAATGGGCATGGATCCCGGCCTGTCCGACGTGTTTGCCCGCTACGCCGCCGACCAGCTGTTCGACGAGGTGGACGAGGTCCATATCCGCGACGGCGGCGATCTGCACATTCCCGGCTACGCCTTCGCCCCGGTGTTCAGCATCTGGACCACCATCGAGGAGTGCCTGAACCCGCCGGTGGTCTGGGCCGATGGCGACTGGCACACGACTGAGCCCTTCTCCGCCGCGGAAGACTTCCCGTTCCCGGAGGGGATCGGCCCGGTCGAATGCGTCAACGTCGAGCACGAGGAAGTGCTGCTGGTTCCGCGCTGGATCCCCGGCGTCAAGCGGGTGACCTTCAAGTACGCCCTGGGCGCCGACTTCATCGAGAAGCTCAAGTTCCTGCACGACATCGGCCTGGATCGCACCGAGCCGGTGACCGTGCGTGGCGTCGATGTCTCGCCGCGGGACGTGGTGGCTGCGGTGGTGCCGGACCCGATCACCATGGGGGACAAGATGGTCGGTCGCGCGATCGTGGGGACCTGGGTCATCGGTCGCAAGGATGGAAAGCCGCGTGAGGTCTTCCTGTACCAGATGGCCGATGCGCGCCACACGATGCTGACCACGGGCTCGCAGGTGGTCGGCTGGCAAACGGGCTTCAACCCGGTGCTGGCCATGGAGCTGCTCGCCAACGGAACGTGGTCCGGCTCCGGGGTGCTCGGTCCGGAGGCCTTCGATGCCGCCCCATACCTGGCGCTGATGGATCAGTACGGCATCCACCATGAAATGGTCGAGATGGAGCCGGGGGCCCATCGGCCCACCTAGGACAGCCCGTTCGACCATCACCGGGCATCGGCCTAGACTGGACCGCCAACCGATGCAGAGGTGGCACCCCATGAATGTGACCGAGATGCTGAGCGATGCGCGCGAGGCAATAACCGTCAAGCGCGTATACGGCGACCCAATCGAGCGTGAGGGCCTCACCATCGTCCCGGCCGCCGACGTGCGGGGCGGCGGTGGCGGCGGCAGCGATTCCGAGAACAACGGTGGCGGTGGCTTCGGCCTGACCGCGCGGCCGGTGGGCGTGTACATCGTCAAGGACGGCCAGGTCCAGTGGGAGCCAGCGGTCGATGCCAGCCGGATCGCGATCATGGGCATGGTGACCAGCATCGTGGCGCTGCTCGTGCTGCGCTCCATCGTCAAGGCGCTCGCCAGCCGCTGAACCTCTGCTATCGCCTGGCACCGGCCGGTCGGGAGTACCGATTGACCCCGGTACAGAAAGTGGGCACCGGGCATTCGTTTCCTGCATAGAATTGGCGCGTGCCCGAGATCGCTGCCCGGCTCGCGGCTCTTCGACGCGAGAGCGTGGATCTTGAACGGCGCCTGCGCGCAGACGACTTTGCCGCGCCCGACTCCACCACCTATTGGCGCGAGCAGATCGACGGCTTCCGCACCGAGATCGACGGAGCGCTCGACACCATGCCGTTCCCGCAGCGGGCGATCCAGCAGGTGCCCAGGGCTGATCCGCAAGCCGAAGGCGCGGCGTGGTCAGGTGTCGCGTTGGAAGAGCTGACCGAGATCAGAACCCGTTTGGACGCTGCCATCAGCCGACTCGGCTGACCTGCGAGTAGTCGCGATATCCAGTCATACCGCCAGCCTGCCGGGGATCCAGTGGCCTCATTGCTGGACGGTTATGCTGGCCGTGTGACCTCCACCTCTTTCGTCGACGCCGATGGCGTCCGACTTGCCTATGACGTTGCCGGCAGCGGGCCGCCGCTGGTGCTGCTGCACGCCGGCATCGTCGACCGCCGGATGTGGGACGACGTTGTCCCGCTGCTCACCGACATGGCCACCGTCATCCGGTACGACGCGCGCGGCTTCGGCGAGTCGTCGCGGCCGCCGAATGGAGAGTTCGCGCGCTGGGACGACCTGTTCGCCGTGATGGATGCGGCCGGCGCGGACAAGGCGCACCTGGTCGGCGTCTCGCAGGGCGCCGAGACCGCGCTCGACGCCACGTTGATGATGCCGAACCGCGTCGACCGACTCGTTCTATGCGGCGCCGGGATGCGCGGCTGGCCGTGGCGCGACGAGCTCAACGCGCGTTGGAAGCTGGAGGTCGACGCCTGGGAGCGCGGCGACCTGGACGGTTGTGCCGAAGAGTCCATGGTCACGTGGTTCGACGGCCCGAAGCGGCTGGCGATCGAGGTCGACCCCGCTGTCCGTCGTCGCGCATGGGAGATGCAACGCCTGGCCATCGACCTGGAAAACGACGATGCCACTGCCAGGGCTCCCGAGCCTCCGAGCTCGGAGCGCCTCGGCGAGATACGCGCCCCTACGCTCGTCACGGTGGGCGAGCTGGATCAGCCGGACATGGTCGACATCGCCGAGCGGCTGGCCACGGACATCCCCAACGCCACGCATGTGGTGCTGCCTGGCGTGGCGCATCTGCCGCCGATGGAGCGGCCGGCCGAGTTTGCGCAGCTCCTCCACCAGTTCCTGGGCACGTGACCGCGTGACGGTCGCTAGTCGGCGGCCGGAGTCCCGAGGGCGGTAACCGCGTATGCGGTCATCGCTTGGCTGAAGCCCTTCAGCTCGAGATCCGGCACCGGATCGAGCTCCGCCCTGTCCTCGATGGCAGCCAACACCCGCTGGCTGACCAGGATCTGCCCTGCCGCCGCCGCATCGGACAGCCGCGACGCCAGGATGACTGAGTTGCCGATGGCCGCGTAGTCATAGCGCCCTTCGAAGCCGATGCGGCCGAGCGTCGCGAACCCCGTCGCGATGCCGATGCCGAGCCCCAGCACATAGCCACGCTTGCGCCAGGCCGTCGAGAGGATCCCGAAGCGCTCGCGCATCTCCACGGCCGTGCGGACCGCGGCGAATTGATGATCGTCCACGAACTTGGGGTCGTTGAAGAAGACCATGAGCCCGTCGCCGGCGAAGTGCTCGACGGTTCCGCCGTTGGCCACTGCGAGCTCGCCGACCGCGCCGTGGTACTCCCGCAGCACACCAAGGACCTCTTCCGGCTCTGCCTGCTCGGCAAAGGCCGTGAAGCCACGCAGATCGGCGAAGAGGGTGGTGATCTCGCGGCGATGACCGGCGAGCATGTCCTCGCCCTCTTCGCTGGAGAGCAGCTCGGCGGCCTGCGGCGCGAAGCGCGCCAGCTCCGTCCGTTGGCGGGCGATGGTCTCGAACAGCCGAACGTTCTCGATCGCCAGCGCGGCCTGATCGGCGAACGTGGTGAGCAGGCTGATCTCCGACGGCGTGAACGCCGCCACGTGGCGTCTCCAGACTGAGAGCACCCCGATCGGATCACCATCGCGGAACATGGGGACGCCCAGGATGGTCCGGAAGCCCGCGAGATGTTGAGCCTCCGAAAGCTTGTAATCGGCATCCGCCAGGACGTCGACGATCTGGATCGGTGCGCGTTCGAGCAGTGCGCGGCCCATCGCCGAGCCGCGGTCGGCGCCCGGGACGAACCCCATCATCAGCTCCCGGAACTCCGGCGGTACGTCGTGGCTGAATACGCGAGCCCGGAATGCTCCGCCGATCTCGCGGGTAATGTTTCCCTGATCGGCGTGCGACAGTCGCACCGCGTTATCCAGCACGGTCTGGAGCACCCCGTCGAGCTCGAACGTCGACCGGCTTATCGACTGCAGAACCTGGCCAACCGCTGTTTCGCGCTCGAGCGCCTCGTGAGTTTCGGCGAGCAGCCGCGCCAGCCGGATGGCGATCGCCGCCTGGTCGGCGAACAGGCTCACCAGCTCGATCTCGTCATGGCTGAACGGCGAGACCGTCGTGCGCCCGAGGCCGAGCGCTCCGATCAGCCCGTCATGGGTTTGGATCGGCACACCAAGCAGCGTGCGGTAGCCACCGACCTTGTACGCGCCGCCGCGGTAGTCGGGGTCGACTACCAGGTCCTCGATCTGTACCGGTGCGCCGGCGAGCGCCACTCGCCCCACGATCGTGTCGCGGCTGATCGAGTCCGGGTGGGCGCGTTCGTACTCCCAGTGCTCGGGACTGCCGCCTGAGGCGGATACGAAGCGAAACTGGTCTCCTTCGCGCAGGAAACAAAATCCGACGTCCGCACGGCATAGCCGGGGAGCCTCGGCGGTGATGCTGTCGAGGATCGGCTGCAGTTCGAATCCCGACCTCGAGACAGTGGCCAGCACGCGACCGACGGCCGCCAACGCGTCGCGCTCGGATACGAGAGCCTCAGGGTCGGGCATTCGGTTGCCTCGTCCGACGGCCATCGGTCCGGGAGGTCCGGGACCTTCCCGGCGAGTCTGCCGCGAGATTCGCGATCGCACAAGCGAGGCGCGCGCCCGGCGTGAGAAAGGCGAACGCCGCCTGGCGGGAGGCGGCGTTCGTATCTGGTGAGCGTGGTTGCGGGGGACGGATTCGAACCGACGACCTTCGGGTTATGAGCCCGACGAGCTACCACTGCTCCACCCCGCGGCCGCTCATGCTAGCGAGCACCCCCGCATCGGTCAAACTTGCAGACCAGTAAGGAGGAACCGTGACCGACGCGTCCCCGACCTCGTTCGAAGGCCTGTCGAGCATCGGCCAGGTCCGGATCGCCGTGCACGATGTCGACCGCGCGGTGGCCTTCTACCGCGACATGCTGGGGATGCCGTTCCTTTTCCAGTTCCCCGGGATGGCCTTCTTCGACCTGGATGGCACGCGGCTGATGCTCGTGGATCCGGAGAGCCGCGACTTCGGAGGCGAATCGGTCATCTACTACCGGGTCGGGGACATCGGTCAGGCGCACGCCGAACTGACGGAGCGCGGGGTGCAGTTCTCCGATGCCCCCCACGTCGTTCATTCCGACGACGCCCACGAGCTGTGGATGTGCTTCTTCAACGATCCGGATGGCAACGTGCTGGCGCTCATGAGCGAGGTGCCGATCGGGTAGGCTGAGGCTACAATGCGCCCGAGGTCCGCTCCCGCGGACTCGGAGCCCCGTCCGTCCGCAGGAGGTTCTGCGCGCGCCCGATGGCTGTGAATCCGAAGAAGCTCCGGCCATATGACGAGCCACCGCGCAAGCGGTTCTCGCTGATCCCCAGTGCGCCCGACAGCGCTGCCGGCGCCTTTCTGGTCGTCTCGATGCTGTGGCTGGTGGTCGCGACCGGTATCGGCGCGCTGGGCGCATTGCTGCTGACGATGCCCGAATTGCTGAAGCTCGCCTTCGAATATCAATTCCCGGTCATCGGCACCGTCAAGCTCGATATCAGCGCCGCCACCGTCAATTCGGGGTTCATGAACGCCCTGGTCTATGGCTGGCTCTCGAACGCGGCCTTCGCCACCATCCTGTTCATCGTGCCGCGCATCACCGGCGTTCGGCTGAAGATGGAAGGCACCGCGTGGGGCGCCATGTGGATCTGGAACCTTGGCGTGGCCGGCGGCATGGCGGCCGTTTACGTCCCGACCTTCTCCGGCACGGGCCTGCTGGCCGAATTCCCGACCGCCTTCGACGGCCTGCTGCTGCTTGGCCTGCTGATGGTCAACGGCGCCTTCTGGCTCACCCTGCTGGCCTCGCCGCAGCGACTGCCGTATGTCAGCCTCTGGTTCTTCGGCCTGGCACTGCTGGCATTCATGGGCGCATACGCGCTTGGTGCGGCCGCACAGGCCGGCGACTGGTTGATCAACCTCGACGATACGGTGGTTGCCCTGGTCTATGCCTTCGTGGCGCGCCTGATCTTCAGCTTCTGGGTCATCGGCGTGGCGCTGGGCTCGCTCTTCTACGTCGTGCCGCGCGCCACGTTCAACGCCCTGGCCAGCGGCGGCATGGCCTTCGCCAGCTTGGTCCTGTGGGCCGGCCTGTCGGGGGTGGCGGCCCTCGGCGCCCTGGTCGACCCATCGGTGCCGTACGTGGTCACGTCCCTGGGCAATACGGCCACCATCCTGCTGCTGGCCCCCATCCTCCTCGCCGTGGCCACGCTGGCCATGACCATGAGTGGCCGCTGGTCGCTGACGCTCGGCGCCGGCACGCTCGCATTCGCGCTGCTGTCGATGACATTCCTGCTGTCGACTTCCGTGCTCGAGGCGATCGGCGCGCTGGCGACGGTGCAGGCCGCGGTGCGGGGCACGGAATGGGCGACCGGGCCCATCATCCTGGCCACGCTCGGCGCCGCCACGTTCGCGCATTTCGCGCTCGCCGATCATGCCGCGCCGCGCCTGCTGCGCCGCGATTGGGGCGACACCATCCTGACCGACGTGCAGTTGTGGGCCACCTTCGTGGGCGCGGCGGTGGCCGGCCTTTCGTTGGTCGCTGCGGGGATCGTCCATGGGTCGCTGATCGCCGACGGTGCGTCGCCCGACCAGATCAACGGGACGCTGACCTACTTCCGCCTGTCGGCGGCGGGCGGCCTGGCACTGGCGGCCCTGGGCGGCGCGGTGGCCCTGGTGAGCCTGTTCATGATGTATACGACCGCCCGCCGCGCCGAGTACGCGCTGGTCGACGCAGTCCCGGCCGACGGGGCGCCACCCGATGCCGTCGCGGCAGCCGGCACCTGAGCCGATGACCGTTCATACCCCCATCGAGACCCGCTCGCGGACGATTCCCCCGTGGGCGATCGGCATCACCGTGCTGATCTTCCTGGTCGGCGGCGTATATCTGGCCGGCAACCTGTCCGGCGAGAATCCGCCGATCGGCGGCGTGCCGTCACCATCGGGCAGCGCCGGAGGAGGCCCCAACGCGCAGGCGATCATCGCCGAGGCCGGCTGCCAGGCCTGCCATGGCGAGGATCTGACCGGGGGCGTCGGACCCAACCTCCACGGCGTGGCCAACGGTCCCACCAGCGAGAACCTGCAGGACCTGTACGCCGATCACCCCGACGATTGGGCCAACATCTGGATTGCCGGCACCGATCCGGCCGTCTCGGATCCGGCTTTGCGCGGCGGCATGCCCGCCTTCGGTGGCCCGCCGTACAACCTCTCCGAGGAGGAGATCGCGACCATCGTCGACTACCTGAAGACCCTGGAATGACCGATCCGGCCGCACGGCCGGTCCGGCAGGTCCCCGTCCTGATCGGCGGGACGGAGATGGCGGAGATCGATGCCGCCGCCCAGCGCCTGGGTCTGTCGCAGGACGCCCTGATGGAGGCCGCCGGGGCTGCCGTGACCGAGGTGGCGCTCACCGAGCTCGCGCGGCTGGCCGAGCCGGCTCGGGGGCCGGGCGGCGCGCTCGCCGAGTCGCCGCTGACCGCGGTCCTGTGCGGCCCCGGCAACAACGGCGGCGATGGCTTCGTGGTCGGCCGGCGCCTGGCGGCGGTGGGGCGACGCGTGGTGGTCGTGCTGGCCGGTGACGCCTCGAAGGTCGGAGCCAGTGGCCACGCGGCGGCGCACAACTGGACCGTGCTGCAGGCGATGGCCTCGGCCGGCTCGCTGGACCTGTACGTGGCGCCCAGCCCGCAGCTGCTAGTTGAGCTCCGCGCCCGCCTCTCGCCCGCCAGCCTGATCGTGGACGCATTGCTGGGCAGCGGGGCAGCCGGGCCGCTGCGTGAGCCGGTCTCGACGGCCGTTGACCTGATCAACGGCATCCGGGTGCACGCGCGCGCCGCCGGGCGCCCGTGCAGCGTCCTGGCGGTCGACACGCCCACGCGCATCGACCTGACGGATGGCGGCCGCTCCTCGCCGGTGGTGGAGTCGGACGTCACGGTGACGTTCCACCGCGCCAAGGCGGGCTACGCGCTCGATCGCGAGGCGCGGCGGTTGGCGGGGCGCTACCTGGTCGCCCCGATCGGCATCCCGCTGGAGGCGGAAGAGGGGGTCGTGCCACCCGACGGTGAATTCCCGCCCGCGCGTATCACCGAGGTGACCTGGCAGGAGCCGATACCGCGCGAGGACGAAGGCTTCGTGCGGCCGGGTGGCGGCGTCGGCGCGGGCCCCGGCATCGACGAATAATGCGGCGGGCGGACCGTTGTCCTCAAGCTGGAGTACCCACGGCGCGCCCTCAGCTCAGCTCGATCCTGGCTTCTCCAGGGTGACCCCGGCGGAGCAGAGCGGGCAGCCATCGGCCTCCCAGGAGGCGATTTCGATGCGCGCCAGCGCCCCCAGCGGCACACCCACGTCCACGGCATCAACCGAACGGTCGACGATCACCGTCGCGGCCAGCGGCCGCCCACCGGCCGTGGCGACCGCCTCCACCGTCTCCCGCAGCGAGGCCCCGCTGGTCAGGATGTCGTCCACCAGCACGATGCGGTCGTCGCCGTCAATCGGCCAGCCGCGCCGCAGAGCCCGCTGCCCCACGCCGGCCGGCTCGGCGAAGATGCCGCGCACCGTGTGGCCAAGCCCTTCCTGCAGGTGGCGCGCCGTCTCGAAGGCGAGCAGCACGCCGCCGGTGGTGGGGCCGACCACCAGTGTGGGGTCGTGGGCGCGAAGCGACTCAGCCAGGCGGCGGCCGATCTCGACGGCCAGGGTCGGGTACTGGAGGACGGCAAACTTCTCCAGGTAGCGGTCGGAGTGGCTGCCGCTCTTCAGCGCGAAGTGGCCGCGTCGCAGGGCCCCCGCGGCCTCGAACATCGCCTCCACCGAGGCTTCACGTGGATCGGCCAGGACTTCAGCCGCGCCCACGCCGGACCTACTCGTAGACCGCGCTGAAGTCGACGTGCGGGTAGCGCTCCGAGAGCGCATCGGTGACCCACTGCAGCACGTCGGCCGGGTCGTAGAACTCGGCGATCACCCGTGCCTCGGTGACGGTCAGGCCCGCCCGATGCGCCTCCACGTTCAGTGCCGAGCCGGCCGGCAGGTCGCTGAGGTCCAGGCTGGTCTCGAAGCGCCCGTCCGAGCGGAGCAGGAGCAGGTCATCGGTCTCGTCCAGCAGCTGCAGGTCGCCGGTGCGCGCCAGTACGTCCTCCGCGTTGGCCGCGAACTCGCGGAGCGCCTGCTTCTGCTGGTCGCCGATCTGGCCGCGGAACGCATCGGCCAGCTGCCAGAGCCGCTGCGCGGCGATCGTTTCCTGCTGAGTGGGCGGCAGGCCGGCCTGCCAGTCCTCTTCGGCCTCCTCGGCAGCCACCACCTCCTCCTCGCCGGCCAGCTCATCGGCCGGGATGAGGTGGTTGACGGGATCTCGTGCTGCTTCCAGGAACCAGCCGAAGATGTCGGCCGGGTTGTACAGCTCGGCGATCTCCGCGTACGAGTCGATCACCTGCTCCTCGTCGTACCACTCGTTGTCCGCCGGATCCTGGTAGGTGAGGCGCGTCGTCCACGTCTCGTCGACCGGGTGGAAGAGCAGGTAGTCCTGGTCGTCGTCGACCAGCTTCAGGGGGCCGATCTCGCGCAGACGTTCGCGGTTGCTGTCGATGAAGCGCCGCAGCTGCTCGGTCGCCTCATAGAGAAAGTCGCGGCGCTCGAGCTCCGCCTCCTGCGCCAGCTCGCGCAGGGCGGTGATGCGCGGTGCGTTCATCGGTTCGCCTGCGTCCGCGTTCTTCTTCTTCATGCTATGGCTTGTACACGAAATCCGACCCCATCCGTTCGCGAAGGAAGATGGTGTGCTGCTTGTCGAAGATCGAGGTTGCCACCCGATGACCGAAGCCACGGGTGCTGGGGTCGGTGTAGAGCTGGTCGAGGACGGCGTAGTTCGGCAGGTCCAGGATGATCAGGTTGTCCCACTCGGACCCCTCGGTGACATTGAACCAGCCGACGAACTTGATCCCGTACTGCTCCTCGTACCGTCGCGCGGTGCGCGGGAAGAGGTGGCGCATCCCGCGCTTGAAGATCGTGTCGCGACCGTTGCGCACATTGAAGAAGGTCACCATCAGGGGCATCTAGACGTTCCCCCGCGCCCGATCCAGCCCGATCCCGATGGCCAGCCCGATCACCAGGCCCAGCAGCACGCCCGGGCCGAGGCTGTTGAGTGCGACCCCCAGGCTGGTGCCGACCCCGATCCCGATCGCGGTCCAGACGCCGACCATGGTGTGCTGGCGGGTCGGTTGCTGGTCATTCATGGGGCGTCCCGGGCTCCGCCGTCTCGCCGGGAGCCGCCTCGTCGGTCGAGATGACGCGCGGTGCCTGCTTGGCGACGCCCGTCCGCCGCCCGCGGCCGCCACGCCGATCGGCAAAGAAGACGCGCAGAAGGAAGACGGCGGTCATCGACACGAAGAACAGCAGGAACAGGTCGATGAACATGAGGATGGCCAGCAGCCAGACCGGCCAGTTGAACGTGAATACGCCCACCGGAATGAGCAGCAGGATGCCGGCGAACAGGATTGCCTGCCAGATGAAGCAGCCGAATCCCGGCCCTTCGTTCGGGTCCAGGTCCTCGTTGTAGCGAATCGTCATGCATCACTCAGGACGGAGCTCGTGCAGTGGCGCCGGGATGGTCCCATATCCACCACGGCGCCGCATCGGGCGCGATGCCCTGCGCGGTCAGGAGAGTGGCGCCAGGTCGTGGGCATAGGTGACGCGCCCACCGGCCACCGTCAACCGCACCACGCCGGGCAGCTGCATGCCGAGCAGCGGCGTGTTCGCGGAGCGTGAGGCGAGCGTCTCGGGCTCCACGCGCCAGGTCTGTCGCGCGTCGAACACCACCAGGTCAACCGGCTCACCCTCGGCCAGGGATCGCGACTCACCGACCAGCCGGGCGGGGCGCGTGCTGAGCGCGGCGATCAGCGTCATCAGCTCCAGCCGTCCCGAAGCCACGGCCGATAGTCCCACGCCCAACGCCGTCTCCAGGCCGATCATTCCCGGCGCTGCATTGGCGAACTCGACCGTCTTGCGCTCCGGCGGGTGCGGCGCATGGTCGGTGGCGATGGCGTCGACGGTGCCGTCGGCTACCGCCACCAGGAGCGCCAGGGCGTCGTCGCGCGAGGGGAGCGGAGGGTTGACCCGCGTGCGCCCGTCGTAGGCGAGGTTTGGATCCAGTGCGGCCTCGAAGGCATCCGGCGCCCGGGTCGCCTCGTCCCACGCGAAGGTGCGATCGCCGGCCACCCAGGCATCGGTCATGGCCAGGTGGTGTGGCGTGACGTCGCAGGTCACGGGCAGGCCGCGCTCCTTGGCGCGTCGCACCGCCTCCAGCGAGGCTGCGGTCGAGAGGTGGGTGAGATGCAGCCGGGCGCCCGTTTCGGCGGCCAGCGCGATGTCGCGCTCGACGATCGTCAGTTCCGCGCTCACCGGCCAGCCCGCCAGGCCCAGGCGGGTGGCTGTCGGTCCACCACGCATCAGTGCTCCGGCTGCGAGCTGCGGGTCCTCGGCATGCTCGACCAGCGGCAGACCCAGTGGCGCCAGGTACGTCATCAGCGCCCGCGCCAGGCGTGGCGATGCGATGGCGGCGCCGTCATCGCTGAAGCCCACGACCCCGGACGCGGCCAGCTCCTCCAGGGCCACGGGCTGCTCGCCCGCCCGGCCTACCGTCGCCGCTGCCACCACGCGGACGCGTGCGGGAGCATCGGCCGCGCAGCTGCTCACCCACGCCACCCGCGCCGGCTCGTCCAATGCCGGCTCGGTGTTCGGCATGGCGCAGACCGTCGCGTAGCCGCCGTGTGCTGCCGCGCGCGTGCCGCTGCTGATCGTCTCGCTCGGCTCGCCGCCCGGCTCACGGAGATGGGTGTGGAGGTCGCAGAAGGCGGGTGCTGCAACCAGGCCGGTGGCGTCGAGGCGCGGGATCGATCCATCCGTATCGGCGGGGGATGCCAGGCGACCGTCCAGCACCGCCAGGTCGCGCACGGCATCGGTCCCCGACGCGGGGTCAACAACCCGGACGCCCACCAGCACGAAGCTGGCCGGCTGGTCGCCCATGGAGCCGAAGCGCGTCACTCGGCCAGCAGCGCCAGCACGGCCATGCGCACCGCCACGCCATTGCTCACCTGCCGCCCGATGAGGCTGCGCGGACCAGCTGCCAGGGCGGCGGTCAGCTCCACGCCCTCATTGGTCGGGCCGGGGTGCAGGATCGGCGCTCCCGGGCGGGCCAGGCCCATCCGCCCTTCGTCAACGCCCCAGCGGCGGGTGTACTCGCGCAGGCTGGGCACGCCTCCGCCCGCGTCCCGCTCCAGCTGCACGCGCAGGGTCATCACTGCGTCGGCCCCGTCCAGCGCGGTGGCCAGCTCACCATGCACCTCCGCTCCCGGATAAGCGTCGAATCCCCGTGTCCAGGCCGGCGGCCCGGCCAGGCGGACGGTGGCGCCCATACGCGCCAGCAGGTGCAGGTTGGATCGGGCCACCCGCGAGTGACCGATGTCGCCCACGATCGCGATCACGGCGCCATCCAGCCCGCCCAGCGCGTCGCGGAGGGTCAGGGCGTCGAGCAGCGCCTGGGTGGGGTGGGCGTGGGTGCCATCACCGGCGTTGACGATGCGTAGTCCGGTGGCGCGCGCGGCCAGGTATGGCGCTCCGCTGGCGCCGTGCCGCAGCACGATGGTGTCGATCCCTGTGCGCTCCAGCGTCAGCAGTGTGTCGACCAGCGACTCGCCCTTCGTGGTGCTGCTGGCCTCCATCGGCAGGGCCAGCACCCGCGCGCCAAGGGCGGTGGCGGCGATCTCGAAGCTGACGCGGGTCCGCGTGGAGGGCTCGGCGAAGGCGAGGCCGATGGCGTGGCGGGCCAGCTCGTCCAGCTGCTCCCCACGCTCGCGCAGCGAGCGCATCTCCACGGCCAGGTCCAGGCAGCGGGTGATGGCATCCCGGTCGAGCTCGTCGGCGTCAAGGAAGTGCCGCTGCGGCCACCGGGCGGTGGCGGTGCCGATCGGGAGGTTGGCGGGCGGCGTGTCGAGCATGCGATCTCCTTGGCGGCCTCACCGGACCGCGTTAAAGGGGTCGGCATTCAGTATACGGGCGCGCCGCCGACCCCAGCGCGCCGAGGGCGGCGATGGCATGCTTCCGCGGTGCCCACCATGACGCTGCTCTTCACCGACGTGGAGCGCAGCACGCTGCTGATCGAGCGCCACGGGGCGGCGGGCACGGAGGCCCTGATCCGCCACCACGCCATCGTGCGCGAGATCGCCGAGGCGCACGGGGGGCGGCTATTCGAGCGGATCGGCGACGCCGCCTACTCCGTGTTCCCCGGCGCATCGGACGCCCTGGCGGCCGCCCTCGCCATCCACGCACGGCTCGCGTCAGAGGACTGGGGACCGATCGCGACCGTCCGCGTGCGCACGGCCCTGGATACGGGCGAGCTGGAGGAGTCCGAGGGGCGATTCTTCGGCCGCATCCTCTATCGCTGCGCCCGAATCCAGTCGCTGGCGGGCGGGGGCGAAACACTGCTGTCGGACACGACCGCGACCGTCGTGGCGGACACCCTGCCGAACGGGCACCGGCTGCGCGACCTCGGCGAGCAGAAGCTGCGTGGGTTGGAAGGCACGGCGCGGGTGTGGGGCGTGGTACCCGCCGCCGTGCGCGCCGATCGAGAGCCAGGCGCCATGATCCGCCTCCTCCTGGTGGACGATTACGAAGTCGTGCGCCGCGGCCTGCGCGGCTTCCTGGAGCTGATGCCACGCATGGAAATCGTGGGCGAGGCGTCGAACGGCGCGGAAGCGGTGGACCTCGCCTATCGGCTCCAGCCGGACGTGATCCTGATGGACCTGGTCATGCCCGAGATGGATGGCCCAACGGCGATTGCCGCCATTCACGAGCGCCAACCGGAGATCGCCATCCTGGCCCTGACGAGCTTCTCCGAGCCGGAGCGCATCGCCGGCGCCATCGACGCCGGTGCGGTGGGCCACCTGATGAAGGATGCGGAAGCGGAGCAGGTCGCGGCCGCCATCGAACAGGCCTACGCCGAGCGGTCGGCCTCCGCCTGATCCACGCCTGCGCCGCCCGCGCCGGCCTGCTCCAGCACGACCTCATCGGTCCCATCCGTCTCGGTCAGCCGCACGTGCACCAGGTCGTCGTGCGCGGTGGGCAGGTTCTTGCCAACGTGGTCCGGTCGGATCGGCAGCTCGCGATGCCCGCGATCGATGACCACCGCCAGGCGCACTGCCGTCGGACGGCCGTGATCGGTCAGCGCGTCCAGGGCGGCCCGCACCGTTCGCCCGGTGAACAGCACGTCGTCGACGAGCACCACCGTGCGGTCGCCGATCTCCGGCATGGCCTCGGTGCGCTTGACGATTGGCGCGTGGGCCAGCGGCGTCAGATCGTCGCGGTAGAAGGTGATGTCCAGCGAGCCGACCGGCAGGCTCACCCCTTCATGCTGCTCGATCAGGCCAGCCAGCCGCCGCGCCAGCGGCACCCCGCGGCTGCGAACGCCCACCAGCACGAGGTCCTGTGAGCCGCCGTTGCGCTCGACGATCTCGTGTGCGATCCGGGTCAGTGCGCGGCGCAGGTCGTCGGCATCCAGGACACGCGTCTCGGTCACGGAGGCGAGTGTAGCCCGGGCCAGATGTCTGAAGGCGCTACTGGGGATCCGAGAGGAAGGCAGGGTAGATGCCAGGCCCGACCCACACGCGGTCCTGGCCGGAGGCCTCCACCTCATCCGGCACGGTGCCCAGATTGCGCTTGATCACTCGCAGCTCGGCAGTGGGTCCGTAGGCGCCGCTGTGGGCGCCAGCCTCGGTGGCGACTGTCACGGCCAGATACTGGCCGCCACCCAGCCCAACGTGGACCACGCGGTTCCCTTCGGTGTCGCCGGCATCGAGCGCCTGCAACGGACCGATGGTGCCCCGCCCGGTCCAGGCGTGGGCGTAGTAGACGCGTGCGGCATCTGGGAAGCCCTCCGGCTGCTGCACACCGGCCCATTGGGTGTCCCAGACGGCTAGCCCGTCACGGTCCGGCGCCCAGGCAAAGCGGGCGCTCTCAAAGGCCGCGCCGTTCGGCTGGACCTGGAGGGTATCGAAGACCTGGAATTCGGGACGCCCGCCTTCCAGCTCAAAGTCGCCCTCGATGCTGGCGCTCGCTCGGTACAACATCCCACCGCGGGTAAAGCGCCAGCCGCTGCCACCCTCCTGCGTCATCTCACCGCTCCAGAATGCGACGATCGGCGGCACGGCCGGTCCCTCGTCGAACGGACCCTCCTGGTTGTCCACCGGCAGGAAGACTCCTGGATAGCTGGCGAGGGCATCATGGGCCGGATCCGTCGGCTCAGGCATCGGCCCGTCGAGCGGCAATGCGATGCGATACGAGGTGGGCGACCCCTCTTCAGCGGTGCTGACCCATAGCCAGGCCTCATCGCCGCCGCCGTAGAAGCTGCCGGCGAAGGTGCGGCCGGTGTTGGTGATGCGAACCGGCGTCGGCTCTGGCGACCGGGTGTCGAGCACCCAGACATCCGCCGCGCCTGTCTGGTCGACGTGCGTGAAGGCCAGCAGCTCGCCGAAGGCGGACCAGCTGAGCCGCGAGAAGGGTGAGTTCATACCTTGCTGGCCGAGCGAGACGAGGGTCTCGTCTGACTGCCTGAATGCATACGTGCTCACCAGCCCTGAGTCTTCGCCCTCAACCCGGAAGGCCAGCCAGTCGCCATCGGGCGACAACGCCGCGTCGATTGGCGCCATGGCCGGACCAACCTCCAGCTCGCTCTCGCCGCCGTTCGCCACCAGCTGCAGCTTGGTCTCCTGGTCCTCGATGCGGTAGGTGAAGCGGGCGATTGGCTCCCTGATGGCGACGACCGGCGCCGGCGTCTGCTCCGGCGGTTCGCTTTGGCTGGCGGAAGGCGTCGCGTAGACGCTGGCTGTCGGGGACGGTGCCAGCGAGACGCTGGCCTCGAAGCTGGCACTCGGCGTGGCGCTCTGCTGCGCGACCGGCCCGGGGCGCAGGTTGCTGAGCACCACGACCGCCAGCAGGCCGGCCGCCACCGCGCCCAGGCTGCCGACCGTGGCGACCAGGGTGGACCGGCGCCGCCACCAGGGCAGATCGCCGGCCTCGATGCCGGCGCGCACGCGCGCCCCAAGGTCTGCGGGCGGCTGGAGGTGATGCATGCCGGAGATCAGCTGCCGCTCCTGCCGGAAGGCGGCCAGCGTCTCGCGGCAACGCGCGCAGCTGGCCAGATGCTGTTCCAGCGTGGCTCGCTCGACTTCGGTGAGGTCCCCGGTCAGCGAGGCGCTGATCAGCTCGTCGGCATGCTCGCCGGGACGCAGCACAGTCATCGGACCAGTCCCTCCGCGGCCAGGTGGCGGCGCATCTCACCCCGTGCGCGGCAGAGAAGGGTCCGAACGGCGCCATAGGAGAGGCCCATCACCTCGCCGATCTGCTGCGCGCTCAGGTCCTCCAGATCGGACAGGATCAGGCACTGTCGGTGGTTCGGCCGCAGCTGCATCATCGCGCGCTGGATCCGATCGTCCAGCATGCCGGCCATCACCTGTGCCTCCGGCCCTGGGCCGGTGTCCGGGCGCTCGGGCTGATCGGGGTCATCGATGCCGATGGGGCTGACCCACTTGCGCCGGCGCATCTCGTCGATGGCGGTGTTGGTCGCGATGCGGTAGAGCCACGACTTGGTGGAGTGCTCATCGGTCAGGGAATCCAGCTTGCGGTAGGCCTTGATGAAGGTGTCCTGCGTCACGTCGGCCGCTCGATCCGGGTCGCCGACCATGCGCAGCACGTAGTTGTAGATGGGGGACGAGTACTCCTCGAAAAGGCGGTCGAACGCGGTGCGATCGGGCGTGGTCACCGTCGGCTCCAGGACGCGACTACGGCGACGCAGCCCAATTGCCAGCACACAGCCCTCCGATGCGGCCTGCCCCCAGTTCGCCCTCCCTGACGCACGCGGCTCCGATCCTGTTACGTGCTGCCGGCCAGGAGGTGAGCACGGAACACGTCGGCGGCGAACTCCGGTGCGGCCGGATTGACGGCCAGGGCGGTGGCTCGCTCCAGTCCGGCGATCACCCGCAGCCGCGGGTGCAGCTCCCAGTGCCAGTGGAATGTCTGGTCCAGGCGCTCGCCCGCCGGGGCGGTGTGCAGGAACAGGTTGTACGGCGGATCGCCCAGCGCATCCAGGGTCGAGAGTGTGCGCTGCAGCGTGGCGGCCGTGGCGGCGAGGTCGTCGTCGTCCAGCGCGGTGAAGTCGGCGGCGTGGGTGCGCGGGACGATCATCAGCTCGAATGCGCTGCGGCTGGCGGCGGGAGCGAAGACCACGAAGCGCTCCTCGGCGAGCACCAGCCGCTCGCCCGACTCCTCCTCCGTGCGCGCCAGGCCGCACCACACGCAGGTCCGATGCTTGATCTGGTGGCGGGCGCCTCCGCCGATCTCTTCCGCCAGCCGATGCGGTACCTGCGGAATGGCGTAGAGCTCCATGTTCAGGTGCTGGCTGCGCGACCCGGCCTGCCGGCCGTAGCTCTGGACCGCCTGCACGGAGATCGGAGCGTCCGGCGGCGCAGCCCCCTGGCCCAGCTCGCGCATCGCGTCGCGCAGGGAACGCAGCAGGTTCAGGGCGAGCCGTGGCGAGGCATCTGCGAGTCGCTCGTGGTGGTCACGGGGACCGACGAGAATCTCCCACGACCCGCCGGATGACTCCACCTCGGAGATCGACAGCTGTGACGCGGTCTCCTTGCTCGAGTCGATGCGGTGAAAGGCATCGGCTCGCAGCACCACCCGGCGCACGCTCGCCTCGTCGGCATCGGCCGGGGCGTCGTCGCAATGCCGGCAGTGGGTGCCCTCCACGGGCGCTGCCTCGACCGTGAACGAGGCGTGCTCGAACGTGCGGTCCGTGACGATGGCCGCCCACCAGCCGGTAATCGGATCGCGGCGCAGCTCGAACACCGGCCGATCGTAGCCGATGGCCTCAGGCCGAGATTCCCTTCCGCAGGGCATCGGCGACGACGAATGGATCGGCTCCGACCACCGGCGCGGCGTACAGCTCCATGGCGCCGATGTCCGAGCTGCGGCTGTCCGGGTCGCCGCGATCCACCAGATGGACCACCGGCGGCATGCCGTCCCAGCCATCTGCCCGGGCCCGGCCGGGATCAAGGGGAGGCCGATGGAGGGCCAGGTTGAAGGCACGCACGCCCAGCACGTCGCGGTAGGCGACCACCGTGCTGGCCACGGTGGCGGCGAACGCAGGGTCGCGCTCGTCCATCCCCGGCCGGCCGATGATCAGCAGCTCCCGCTCCTTGACGGGGGTGAGCGTCACCAGCGTGGCAACGCCCTGCTCATTGGCGACCACCAGGCCCAGCGCGCCGTGCACTGCCACGACGTCTGCGAAGTAGGCGTGCCCGGTCTGGTCGGCATACGCGGCGGCCGCCCGTCGGGCGCGCTCGACGCGCGGATAGTGGGTGCGTCCCAGGGTGACCTGCGCGTGGCCGTGCACGATCGAGCCGCCGGCTCGTGGGCCGGCGTTCCAGATCAGCAGGTAGGCGGATGCCTCCGGCTCCTCGGCACGACCGCGTTCGGCCCACTCGCGACCGGTTTGGAGCATGTCGAGCACCAGCTCCTTGTCGAAGGCCAGCGGGTCGTGCTGGTCGAAGATCACGACGCCGTGCCGGCCCTCGTACTTGGCCGCGTTGGCGCCCGTGATCGTGCGGCGCCCGCGCACCCGCCCCCACGTGTCGGCCGGGGTGCCCGTCTCCGGGTGGCAGAACTCATCACCCACCGTCTCGGCCACCTGGCGGCGATAGGCGCCACCGGTCGTCGCCGCCTGGGGACGGCTGCCACGCAGCGGGGAGAAGAGCGCCCCGTCCAGGCTCCAGCGGTCCATCACGCGCACGATCCGTTGCTGCTCGACGGCCTCGACCGAACCGAAGTGCTCGATGAGCCACCCGTGCATCTCCTCCGGCGCGACCAGCCGCCCGGTGCTGGACGAGATGTGAAAAAGGTCGTCGGCGCGTTGACGGTCGCCCGCCGGCAGCGCGTCGATCAGCTGCCGCAGGTCCCCGATGCGGCTCACGATCCGGCGAGCAACGCGTAGGCCGCCAGCGCCATCGCCCCGATCAGGACGATCGCGGCCAGCACGGTGTTGGTGACGACAGCCGGAGCGTACTCGCCGCGATCGATGGCGCGTGACGTCCGCCGGAACCCGATGAGCGCCGGCACCATCAGGGCACCGCCAACGACGATCAGGCCGAGTCCCAGCAGCTCCCCGCCGATTGCCGGCGCCAACAGCTGGTCGACGGCGAACCCAAGGCCGATGAAGGTCACTGCCGTGCGTACCCACGCCAGGAACGTGCGCTCGTTGGCCAGGTGGTCGCGGACCGATGCCTCGAGCCCGGTCTCCCTCGGCGGCGTCATCCCGGCGCGACCCGGTCCCAGCTCTTCGGTCGGTCGAGCGCCAGCCACTCGTCGCGCAGGAGCGCCATGCGCTCCACGTCCAGGAAGCGACCGTCGACAAAGTGCCCATGGCGCAGCGTGCCCTCGCGGCGGAAGCCGGCCTTCTCGTACGAGCGCTGGGCACGCTTGTTGTCCGCGTACACGTCGAGCTCGATGCGCTCCAGGCGAAGCTGCCCGAAGCCGAAGTCGCAGATCGTGTTCAGCGCATCGGTGCCGTAGCCCCGATCCCACTCGTCCTTCTCGCCGATCATGATGCCGAAGGCGGCACGGCCATCCTCCAGGCTCATCTCGCGCAGATCGGTGGCACCGATTGGCCGGCCGTCGGCGAGCAGGCAGATGACGAAGTGATATCGATCGCGCCCCTGCTGCTCGACCACGTGGTCGAACCACTTGTCCTCCATGGCCTGGCTCAAGGGCGAGCGCACGGCCAGGTGATGCGCCACCTCGGCATCGGACAGCCAGCGCACGAACAGCTCGAGGTCGCTGCGCTCGGCGGGGCGGAGGTAGACCCGATCGCCGCGCAGGATCGGGACGGGATGGAGGGGAGGAGGCTGGCCGTCAGTCATCGGTCCATCTAGGCTAGGCTGCTACGGCCCGAGGATACTAGGAGGACCGAGCGTCATGGCCGCCGTCCGAACCGCCACCGTCACCTGGAACGGTGACCTCGCGTCGGGGGAGGGAAGCGTCACCGCCGGCAGCGGGATCTTCACCGATATCCCCGTCAGCTGGCCGTCGCGGATCGAGCCGCAGGGCCCGACTTCGCCCGAGGAGTTGCTGGCCGCGGCGCACGCCGCCTGCTATGCGATGGCCTTCTCGGCAGGGCTGGGCCGTCGTGGCACGCCGCCGGAGCACCTGCACGTCGAAGCCGAGGTCACCTTCGACAAGGTGGGCGACGGCTGGGGCGTCACCTCCTCGCGACTCACGGTCCTCGGCCACGTGGACGGCATCTCGCACGAGGAGTTCGAGGCGGCGGCGCAGGACGCCAAGGATGGCTGCCCGATCTCGAGCGCGCTGAAGGGCAACCTCGAGATCACTGTCGACGCGACGCTCGAAACCTGAGCCGCCGCGGCTCTGTAGCCGCTGAGCCGATGCGAGCCTGAAACCTTTCGGGTGCGGGCTGCCTCGATACGGACAGAACACCAATCCCTGTCCCATCTAGGAGCCCACATGCAACCCGGTGACCAATTTCGAATCATGCGCGGCCTTGGACTGGCCGTCGCGGCATTGCTGCTGGTGAGCGGCGCCGTCTTCGCCTCGAACGCGGTGCGTGGCGGCAGTGACGACACCTTCCAGGCCGATGCGTCCAGCAGCGCCAGCGCGTCGGGCGAGGCAAGCGAGTCCGCGGAGCCGAGCGAGTCCGCCGACGTCGACGGCTTCCCCGGCGGTGAGGTCGAGGATGCCTCGCAGAGCCCGGACGCGTCGCAAAGCCCCGTGGCGTCCGAGAGCGCCGAGGCGTCCGAGAGCGCCGAGGCGTCCGAGAGCCCCGAGGCCGACTTCGAGCACGAGGATCGTTCCGGCCCGGGTGGCGGTGAGGAGCACGAGGACAGCTCGGGTCCCGGCAACGGCGACGACGAGCACGACGACAGCTCGGGTCCCGGCAACGGCGACGACGAGCACGACGACAGCTCCGGCCCGGGTAGCGGCGACGACGACAGCTCGGGATCCGGCGGGCACGACTGACGTCGGGTGAGCGCAGCCACATGGCACGATGGGGCCGTGGACGACCACGGTCTCGTCGCGGCCGTGCTGGATGGCGACCATGAAGCGTTCCGCCTGCTGGTGGAGCGTGAGCAGGTTGCCGTCTACCGCGCCTGCCTGCGTATTCTCGGCCGGCCCCATGACGCTGAGGACGTCGCCCAGGAGAGCTTCGTGATGGCCTACCGATCGATTGGGACCTACCGCGGCGACGGCCCGCTGGGTGGCTGGCTGATGCGCATCGCCACGCGGCAGGCATTTCGCCGCCTGGGCCAGCGCCGTCCGACGATGGAGCTGCCGGCCGACCTGCCGCTGGGCGCGTCTGGGTCGGATCCGGTGGCAGCCACCCTGGCGGGCGAGCGGCAGCGCGAGGTCCGCCTGGCGGTGGCCGGGCTGAGCGAGCCGTACCGGGAGGTCGTCGCGCTGCGCTTCTTCGGGGAGATGAGCCTGGAGGAGATCGCCCAGACGACGAAACGACCCGTGAACACGATCAAGACCCAGCTGCGCCGGGGGCTGGAGCGCCTGCGGCCGGTACTCGGCCGGGAGGTGGCGGCATGACGCGCCGGCCGTTCAACCCCAATGAGGCAGATCTGCCGGGCGACCTGGAGCCCACCGCGGCCGACCTCGACCGCTACCTGGCTGACTCCGCGGCGGACCCGACCCCCGACTTCGCGGATCGGGTCATGGGCGCGGTGGCTTCGGAGCCACGTCCGCGGCGCGGACTGCTGGCCGTCCTGGCCGGAACGTGGGCGGGTGATCGCGGCCGGATGACGCTGCTGGTGGCAACGGTGGCCGCGGCGGTGCTGGCGGTCGTGATTGCCGGTCAGCTGCCGCGCCTGCTGCCGAGCCAGATCGGCGCCAGTCCAGAGCCGTCAACGACACCGACAATGGAACCAAGTCCGACCTTCACGATCTCGCCTCGGCCCACCGAGCCCGCGACCCAGAGCGAGGAGCCGTCGGCCTCCCCCAGCGACGACGAAGGCGGGCACAGCCCTGAGGCGTCGGGCGGGGAGGACCGCACCCCGGGCCCATCGGCTTCACCGTCGGGCACTGACGACAACTCCGGCCCGGGTGGCGGCGGGGACGACCACGGCGGCAACTCGGGGCCGGGAGGTGACAGCAGCAGCCCACAGGCCAGCGACGACTCGGGCTCCGGCGGCCACTCGGGCCCGGGTGGCGGGAGCGGTTCGGACGACTAGAAGCTGCTAGGTTGGTCCGGCAGCCCCACCTCGCTCAGCGCATCGGCGCCGATCGAGTCCAGCCCCAGTCGTTCCACCAGCCAGTTGACCCGGTCGGCCGTGGCGTCGTCGTTGAGAGCGTGCGGCGCCGGGTACAGGTCGCTCCTGGCGCCATCGGCGGCGTCGATCAGCTGTGCCGATACGTCCTCAGACACCACGTCATCAGCCGTGCCGTACTGCAGATAGAGGCGGCCGGCATCCACGTTGTCGATCTCGGCCAGCGCGTCGAGTGGCGCCATGAGGGCCATGTACTGCTGCCAGTCTTCGTCGCCCGCGCGCTCGTGAGCCGATCGGACCCAACCCTCCGACTCGGCCCCCAGGAAGCCGGTCCACGATGGCCGGGCGGTGATGATCACCAGCGAGCCGGGACGCTGATCCACCCCGGCCAGCACCACGCCCAGCGAGGCGCCCCAGGAGTGGCCGACAAAGCCAAGGCGCTCCGGGTCAACGTCGCCGCGTTCGAGCAGGACGTCGTAAGCCCGGCGCAGGTCGAGCACCGTCTGAGCGGTCATGTCGCGCTCACGCTCCGCCAGCCCGAAGTTGAGCAGGAAGGCCTTGCGGCTGGTTCCGGTGCGGGCGAATGGCGCGTCCATCACGATCGACGCCGCGCCGCCGCGAGCCATGGCCACCGCCTCGTCCAGGAAGTCGTCGCGATCCGTCTCGCTGCCGTGCAGGTAGACCAGCCCCGCGAAGGGTCCATCGCCGGGCGGGACCACCAGCCAGGCTGACACGCGGTCGGTGCCCAGGCTCGCCCACGTGACGTCATGGACCTCGATGCCGCCGTCAAGTGTCCGGACCGGCGACTCCTCGTTCACGTCAAGTGGTGTCGCGGGGTCGTAGGCCGTGAGCGTCGCGGCGTCGGGGATCGGAGCGGTGCTCCGGCCGGCCGCGGTCTCATTGCCGGAACCTGACGGTGCACCGCAGGCGACACCGACGATTGACAACAGGGCCACCACGGCGAGGGCGGTCGCGGACCGGCTTCCGGTCCAGAGGAGGTGGCTCATAATGCGGTGGAGAGTAGCCCACCGATGGGGAAATGTCCACCAGTCAGGAAGAGCCACCACTGCGCGACGCCACCCCGCAGGAGATGCGGACGCTGGGTCACCCGCTGCGGCTGCGCATCCTGCGGCTGACGATCGACCGGTCGCTGACGAACAAGGAGATCGCCGAGCGCCTGGACCGCGATCCGGGCACGATCCTGCATCACGTCAAGGCGCTGGTGAGTGGTGGGTTCCTGATCGCCGAAGAGCCGCGCAGGGGCAAGCGCGGCTCGGTGGAACGGCCGTATCGAAGCACGGGCAAGTCGTGGCACATCCGGGCGCTGCCCAGCGCCGAGCACACAGCGACAGTCCTCGACGCCGTTCGCGACGAGCTGCTCGAGGCGGGCGACGACGCCCCACTGACGACCGTTCGCCTCGGGGTCAGGCTCTCACCGGACGACCTGGCCGAGCTCAGACGGCGCATCCACGAGCTGGGCGACGAATTCCAGCCGCGCGACGATCCGAAGGGTGAGCCGATCGGCTTCCTGGCCCTGGTTCACCGCCGACGACCCTAGC
>DATEOS010000020.1:0-8030 GCA_035273815.1 Candidatus Limnocylindria bacterium | reverse complement strand
CGAGAGGGTCAGGACGAGGTCACCACCACGCGCCTGCGCGCTCACCGGTCCGCTCGGCGTCAGCGATGCGTCGCCGGTGGCGCGATCCGGTAGTCGTCCGATCAACAATCCCGCGACCACCACCGCCGCAGCAACAGTCATGGCGATGAGCGTCACCCTCATTCGAGGGCCGACGATTCCGGAGGGGGTCTCAACTCGGGGAGGCGAAGCGTGTGGCACCCGTGTCTCTGAAGATGAGATGCGCTGCCGAAGCTGGGCTTCGAAGTCGTCGTGCTGCTCAGTCATCGCTCAGCGCCTTCCGCATCGCGGACTTGGCGCGCGAGATCCAGCTCGCGACCGTGCCCGGGGCGACGCCGAGCAGCGAGGCGATCTCTGCCTGGGTGTAGCCATCCACGGCGTTGAGCAGGAGCGCAGCCCGTTGCGGGCGGCTCAGCGTGGCCAGGGCCGCGGTCAGCTGCGGGTCATGCGCGTCGACCCACAGCTCAGTCGTCGGGCGTGGGCCGAGGATGCCTGCCCATCGCCGCCGCCGGTCACGCTCGTTGAAGGCCAGCCGGAGGCCGATGGTATAGAGCCATCCGCGGACGTCGCGTCCGTCGAATCGGGACCACGCGCGATATGCGCGCAGGTAGGTCTCCTGTGCCAGGTCCTGCCCGCCGTGCAGATCGCCGACCACGAGCGTCAAGCGGCGCACGAGGGCGGCATAGTGCGGCGCCACAGCATCGGTGAATTCCTCGTCCTTCGACCGTCTTCGTGGTTGGGCGTCCACGCGGGCGATGCCCTCCATCTATCCGACTCAACAGGTGGGCCGCCCGGATTCTTGCAGCACCGGTGGTTTGACGGCTCTTTGCGCGAGGTGACACACTGTGAACATGGGTGACACATCCGCGGTAATCGTGGGACCGAAGGCGCGTGTGGTGATTCCGGCGCCAATCCGACGCGAGCTTCAGATCGGCGAGGGATCCGAGCTGGTAGTCATGGTCGACCACGGGGCGGTGGTGTTGATGCCGAGGGCACAGGCCAAGGCGCGATTGCGCGGGATGTTTGCGCCCGTGCGAGTCAGCTTGGCCGATGAGCTGATCGCGGAACGGCGGCAGGCAGCTCGTGATGAGGATGAGTCTTGACCTTGGTCGTGGATGCCTCGGCCGTGCTGGCCTGGCTGCAGGACGAGGCTGGCGCCGACGAGGCAGAGCCGATGCTGATGGAGGGCGTGATCGGCGCGGCCAACTGGTCCGAGGTCCTGAAGAAAGCCCGGCAACATGGTGTGGAGGCCGGCACGGTGGCGATGCTGCTCGCCTCGTTCGGGTTGAAGGTCGTGGAGGTCACCGCCGAGGACGCCGAACGTGCCGCCAGACTGTGGCGGCGGGGGGCCGGCCTGTCGCTCGCGGATCGGCTGTGCCTGGCGCTTGGCCTGCGCCTGGAGGCGGTGGTGGCAACCGCGGATTCCCGGTGGGCCACGGTCGATAGTGGGCCGGAGGTGCGCGGGATCCGCTAGTCCACGGCGCTGAGGAAGAAGGCCAGCGCGAAACCGGCCACGGTGAGGAGGCCGGTCAGGCTGCCACCTCCCTCGTATGCCTCGGGGATCATGGTGTCCACCAGCATTGTCAGGATGGCGCCGGCGGCGAAGGCCTGGATCAGCGGCACCCAGAACGGGCCCATGTCGCCGAGCACCCCGTAGCCCAGGGCGGCAGCCACGGCGGAAGCCAGCGCCACGCCCACCCACAGCCGCATGATCCAGCCGGCGGAGTGACCTTCGCGCTTCAGGTCGGCCGCCGCCGAGAGGCCCTCCGGCAGGTTCGATATGGCCACCGCCACGAGGAACGGCACGCTGATCATCGCGCCGCCAAGCAGGGTCGTGCCCAGGACCACTGATTCCGGGATGCCGTCGAGCAGGGCGCCGAGTGCCAGTGCCAGACCGTTGCTGGTCGTCACCGGCTCGACGCCCTTGCCGCGGCGATCCTCGCTGATCAGCCGGTTGCCGAAGTAGAAGGTCAGCGCTCCCAGGGCAAGGCCAGGTGCGACGATGCCGGCGTTGCTGTTGTTGAAGGCCTCCTCCGTGAGGTCGAAGGACAGCGCGCTGATCAGGGCGCCGGCGCCAAACGCCATGGCCAGCGCCACAGCCCGGCGCGGAATGGGCAGGTACAGGCCCATGAGCGCGCCGATCACCAGCGTTGAGGCGGCAGCCAGGCCCCACAGGCCGGCTTCGAGCACTTACTCGTCCTCGCCGAACGGATTCGGGCGCGTTGGCTTCTCCGGCAGGCGGAACAGATCATCCTCCGTTGGGCCCTTTGGCAGCGGAAGCGGCCAGTCGTCGCCTTCATCCGGGGCCGGCGTGCGAGCCAGTAGGTCGCCCCAGCCGACTTCCGCGCCCTCCCCGGCCAGCTCGCGGCGCATGACCGGGAACCGGTCCTCCCCGGCAACGCGGGCAAAACCAGCCTGCTCGTAGACCGATGAAGGTCCCGGCGAAGGCAGCCACTCGTCGGCGACACCCTCTGGATAGGCCTCGACAGCGGTGATACCGCGCCGATCCAATTCCTGGCAAACGGCATTCAGCAGCGCCTCGGCGGCTGCCTCGCGATCCGGCTGCGTCTCCACCACCTGCAGGCAGGTCACGACCCATGGCGCCGGCGAGTCCGGCAGCTCCGGGTAGCGGTCGCGGATCACTTGGGCGCGGGGATAGGCGGAGATCGGTCCGAACTGGCACCAGCCCACCGCCAGCCGGTCGCCGTCCTCGCCGCTCTGCCAGGCGAGCATCCCGTACGCGCCAGCCAGCCGCTCGCCGGCCATCAGTCGCTGCAGCTTGGCGGCCTCCGCGGACTCGGTATCCTTGGTGTCGCGGCCGCCGTCCAGGCGTTCCCAGTAGTCGCAGGTCTGGCAGCGCGCCCCAGGCTGGGCGGGCGCGGGGATATCGCCGAACGCGTCCGGCTCGATCAGCGTGAACAGCAGCTCAGTCATCGATCGCCAGCTCCCCGACCCGCAGCAGCTCACGCACTTCGGCGATATCGTCGGCCGGCGGACGGTCCTCGTCCAGGTGGGGGACCATGGCGCGCAGACGGGCGTGGGCGCGGGCGACGCCGGTGCCGGGATGCAGCGGCGCGCGGAAGTCCAGCCCCTGCGCGGCGAGCAGCGCCTCGATGGCCAGCACCGTCTCGGTGCGGTCGACCACTTCGCGCAGGTGCAGACCCGAGGTGGCGCCCATCGAGACGTGGTCTTCCTGGTTGGCGCTGGTCGGGATGGTGTCCACGCTGGAGGGGTGGGCCAGCGTCTGCAGCTCGTTGACCAGGGCGGCGGCACTGTACTGGGCCATCATCAGCCCGGAGCGCAGCCCGGGCGCATCGGTCAGAAAGGCAGGCAGGCCGGACAGGTGGGCGTCCACCAGCCGCGCCGAGCGACGCTCGGAGATCGAGGCCAGCTCGGCCACCGCCATCTTGGCGTAGTCGATGGCCAGGGCCAGCGGCTCCCCATGGAAATTGCCGCCGGAGATCACCTCGCCTGAGGGGAAGACGAGCGGGTTGTCGGTGGCGGCGTTCATCTCCACGCTCAGCACGCGCTCCAGCTGGTCGAGCGCGTCGCGCACCGCGCCATGGACCTGCGGCATGCAGCGCAGCGAGTAGGCGTCCTGCACCTTGTGGCCGCTCTCGGCATGCGAGGCGCCAATTTCCGAGCCAGCCAGCAGCGCCCGCAGGTGAGCCGCCACCATGACCTGGCCGGGGTGCGGCCGCGCCTCGATCAGGGCCGGTTCGAAGGCTGAGGCGGTGCCCAGCATGGCCTCCAGGCTCATGGCGCCGATGACGTCCGCGGAGGTGGCCAGCCGCCATGCGTCTTCCAGCGCCAGGGCAGCCAGCGCGCCCATCAGCTGGGTGCCGTTGAGCAGCGCCAGGCCTTCCTTGGCCTCCAGCGCCAGCGGCTGCAGCCCGGCGTGCTCCAGGGCTTCCGCAGCCCCGCCCGGTCCAGCCTCGTCGACCCAGGCTTCTCCCTCCCCGATCACCACCAGCGCCAGGTGGGCCAGCGGCGCCAGGTCGCCGGACGCACCGACGCTGCCGCGGGAGGGCACCACCGGATGTACCTGGTGGTTGAGCATGCCGATCAGCAGCTCGACAACGTCGGGGCGGACGCCGGAGAGGCCCACCGCCAGGGCGTTGGCCCGGAGCAGCAGCATGGCCCGCACCACCTCGGCGGGAAGCGGTTCGCCCACACCGGCGGCGTGCGACCGCACCAGGTTGCGCTGCAGCTCAGCGGTCTGGGCGGGCTCGATCCGGACGTCCGCCAGGTCCCCGAAGCCGGTGGTGATGCCGTACGCAGTGCGTCCCTCGGCCACCAGCTGCTCGACGACCGCCCGCGAGGCGCGCATTCGCTCCACCGCCGCCGCGTCCAGCTCCACTCGACGGCCCGCGCGGGCGACCTGTGCCACGTCGCGGGTGGTGAGTGCTGCACCGCTGAGGCGCAAGGCGGGGTGGATGGTGGTCTCCGTGGCCGGCTCCTTCAGCGAGTGCCGCGATGCGCGCGACGGCGTGCGTTATGAAGGCGCGGGAGCCCGATCCGGCCCGAGCGCAAACCTATACTACGAACGTGCGACGCCTGCCGGACCCCACGAGTCGCCTGCTCGTGGACGCCGACGGCAGAAATCGCCTCGGCGGCGCCGTCCCAAGCCCGGGTGCGGCCTTCCTGCTGGCACTGATCACGCTGCCGACCCTCTTCTGGCTCGTCACCCTGAAGCGCACGACCGAATACACGCGGCCCGAGCTATGGCTCATGGACCAGGCCGTCCCGCAAGTCCGCACATGGGTCGAGTCCACACTTCCGATCCTCCATTCCCTGATGCTCGGAATCAGCGCCCTCGGCTCCGGCTGGTTCGTGGCCGCCGGATTCGCCATCCTGGGCCTCATCGCTCTGGCCAAGGGTCGCCAGGACCTGGCGCTGGTGCTGGCCGCCGGCGTGCTGGCCTTTCCGATCGAGTGGGCGCTCAAGTACTTCGTGGCCATTCCGCCCATCACGCTTCCCGAGCTGACGGCCGCCATCTTCAACGTCAACGGCATCGGACTGGATGACGTGGCCGACTTTCCGGCCGGCCACGCCCTGCGCGCGGTGGCCTTTTATGGACTGGCCGCGTTCTGCGTGGCGCGCCTGGCGCCGGACCGACGCCAGGGATACACCGCCTACCTGGTGGCGCTGGTCCTCATTGGTGCCATCAGCCTGACCCGCGTCTACCTGGGCGCGCACTTCCCGATCGACGTGCTGGGTGGCTGGATGGCGGGCGCCGCGCTGGTCTCGGTGATCGTGGCGGTCCACGTGCTGGGCGTGGACGAGCGCCTGCGCGCCAGCGGCCACATCACCGCGCCGCCCGGGGAGTTGCAGCAGCACAAGGTGGCGGTGCCGCTGCACCACCCGACAGAGCCCGACGCCTAGCCGATGCTCGAGTTCATCGACACCGTCATCATCCCGTTCTTCCTCGACATCTACGACGCCATCGGCTACGTGGGGGTGGCGTTCGCCGTCGCGCTGGAGACGTTCATCCCGATCATCCCGTCGGAGGTGATCGTGCCCATGGCGGGCTGGAAGGTGAGCCAATCGGCTGCCGACCCATCGGTACTCGAGCCGCTGACTCATTCGCCGTGGACCTTCATCGGTGTGCTGGCCGCGGCCACGCTGGGTGCGGTGGTGGGCTCGCTGGCGGGCTACCTGATCGGAGCCTGGGGCGGCCGCCCGCTGTTGGACCGATACGGACGCTATGTCCACATCCACCCCGACGACCTGGACCGGGCCGATGCCTGGTTCGCCAGATACGGCAGCTGGGCCGTCTTCTTCGCCCGCATGGTGCCGTTGCTGCGGGCGCTGATCAACTATCCGGCGGGGATTGCCCGCATGCCACTGGGCCGCTTCCTGCTGTTCAGCACGCTGGGCTCTCTGCCGTGGAATGCGGCCCTGATCCTGGCCGGCTACCTGCTGGGCGAGAACTACGAGACCCTGTACCAGGCCATTCGCCCGTACGAGCTGGTCATCTACGCCGTCGTGATTCTGGGCGGCGCCTACGTGATCTACCGCTGGGCTCGCGGACGGGGCGGCCCTGAGACCGAAACAAACGCGGACGGCACGAATCGGAGTGTCGCAGGCGAGTAACGATGCGGCAGTCTGGAGCGTTCGGAATTGACGTTCGACCCCGGCAATGACACGCTTCGAGCAACCGAACAGTTCCATCGTCTTCGGGGCGGGGTGAAAGTCCCCACCGGCGGTCGGTTCCTCTGAACGGAGCCAGCCCGCGAACCTCGAACCGGCCCGCTGCCGCGGAGACGGCATCGGGAGCACACCGGTCGAGGCCGACCTGACCCGGCGAGCGCGACGCTCACCGGCAGACAGGGCCGACGGTCACAGTCCGGAAGGGAGAAGGCGAGCGCGAGGCGTTCCTCCGACGCATCGTCCGTGGCCTGGCCTGCGCCTGCGCAGATCCGGCGGCGGAGCCGATGTACCCGATGGTTCGCGGTCGCGTGGCATGCCCCGACGTCGATGGGTCGACCCACCCGGAGTATGCATGGCGACTCAAGGCAACCCGCTCGCAGCCGGCCAGGCGGTCCGCGTCGATGACGCGACGGTCAGCTTTCCCGCGCGCGATGGATCTCTGGTGGCGCTGGACGGATGCTCGCTCGAGGTGCCGGCGGGGAGCTTCACAGTGGTGATCGGCCCCAATGGGTGCGGCAAGTCGACGCTGCTGCGGCTGATCGCCGGGCTGCTGCAGCCTGACGCGGGCCGCGTCCTGATCGGGGCCGACGAACGCTCCCCGCGCGCGGGCGACGGCCGGGTGGGAATCGCCTTCCAGCAGCCGCGGCTGCTGCCGTGGCTATCGACGCTGGACAACGTGGCCCTGCCACTGGCGCTCCGTGGGATGGCGGCAGATGAGCGGGCCGCCACGGCGCGGGAGGCGCTGGCTCGCGTCGGCCTCGCGGAGGCGGCCGACCTTCGGCCCCGCGAGCTGTCGGGCGGGATGGCGCAGCGCGCCGGCCTGGCGCGGGCGCTGATCGGCGATCCGCCGGTGCTGCTGCTGGATGAGCCCTTCTCCGCCCTCGACGCCCTGAGCCGCGAGGCCTTCGACTCCGAGCTGCAGGCGCTGTGGCTGGGGCAGCCGAGAACGGTAGTCCTGGTGACGCATTCGGTCCCGGAGGCGGTGCGCCTGGCGGATCGGATCGCGGTCATGACGCCGCGCCCGGGCTCCGTCGCGCGGCTCATCGAGGTCGGGTTGACGCGACCGCGTCCTGTCAGCCTGGTCGGCAATGACCGCGCCATGCAACTGGAGGCTGAGGTGCGGGACACGCTGGCATCGGTCCATGCACCCGAGCTCGCTTCGTGGACGGCCATGTCATGAAGAGGCTGGGCGCGGGATTCCTGTCATTGCTGGTGTTTCTGGCGGTCTGGAAGCTGCTGACCGTGGTGACCGGCACGCCGGATTACATCCTGCCCGCGCCGGAGGTGGTGGCCGATCGGGCGCTCCGCGCCATCGGCGCGGGGATCCTGTGGGAGCACACCTGGGCCACCCTGAGCGAAATCGTGCTCGGCTTCGCGCTGGGAGCGGCCACGGCCATCATCGTCGGGATCGCGCTCGGCAAGAGCCTCGTCGTCGAGCGCGTCCTGTCGCCGTACATCGTCGCGGCCCAGGCCGTCCCGATCCTGGCCCTGGCCCCGCTGCTTGACATCTGGTTCGGCGGCGGCCTGACGGCGCGCGTCCTGGTCTGCGCGCTGATCGTCTTCTTCCCCATCGCCATCGCCACCATGGTCGGCATCCGCTCCACCGACCCGCAGCTGCGCGAGATGCTGCGTTCCCTGGGCGCCACGCCGGTGCAGGAGACGCAGCGCCTGGAGATCCCGTCGGCCCTGCCGGTCATCTTCGGCGGGCTGCGGGTGGGGGTGACGCTGGCCGTGATCGGGGCGGTGGTGGCCGAGTGGGTCAGCGCCAGCACCGGGCTGGGCGTCCTGATCAACATCGCCGACCAGGGGCTTTTCGACACCCCGCTCATGTTCGTCGCCCTGGCGGCGCTCGCCATCCT
>DATEOS010000019.1:0-2358 GCA_035273815.1 Candidatus Limnocylindria bacterium | reverse complement strand
CCGCGGACGGTGTCGCGGTCATCACCAACGAAGGTGCTACCATTGATGAGGCCGGATGGGTCGACTTCGTTCGCTGATACTGCTCACACCGGTTCTGGTGGCTGCCTGCGACGACCAGGGCCCGCGCACGCCCGCCGACATCGTCGTCACCCCGAACATGCCGCAGGTGCCCATGGGCGGGACCCGCCAGCTCACGGCCACGGTGGTGGACGTCGATGGGCGGGCGATCGAGGGTGAGCCGGTGACGTTCGCGTCGGCCGAGCCCGAGGTGGTGACCGTGAGCGATGACGGCCTCCTCACTTCGATCGGGTCGTTGGATACCGTCACCATCACCGCGATCAGCGGCGACCTCGCCGCCGAAGTGCAGGCGCTGGTGGTGCCGCCGCCGTCCGCTCTCGTGGTGAGCCCGACCTCCGTAAGACTGGCGGTCGGCGAGGTCGTACAGCTCTACATTGTCGTCACGGACGAGCACGGCGACCGTATCCCCGACGCCGAGTTCGTGCTCGAGACTGACAACCCGGCGGTGGCATCGGTGAGTGCGGGTGGCGGGGTGCAGGGAATGCGGTCCGGCCTGGCCACGGTCTACGTCATCAGCGGCGAGCATCGCCGCGACATCCCGGTAGCCGTTACGCCCTGATTTTTCCCCTTCTCCTGTCACCCTGAACGAAGTGAAGGGGGCCATGTCCGCGCGTGGCCCCCTTTGCTGCGCTCAGGGTGACAGAAACGGGTTGCGCCGACCGAAATTATGTGTATATACACCTTATGCCACGTCCCGACCCCGCCGCCATCGAGGCGATCGCCACGCTCTGCGCCTGTCGCAACGTCCGCCACGCCGCCCGCGCGGTCACCGGGCTCTATGATCGCATCCTCGCGCCCACCGGGCTGCGCGCCACGCAGGTGACCCTGCTGGTCGCCCTGGAGAAGGCGGGGCCCATTCCGTTCACCCGGCTCGCCGGGGTGCTCGGCATGGACCGCACCACGCTCACCCGCAACCTCGAGCCCTTGCGCCGCGCAGGGCTCCTCACGCTGCGCCCCGGCGAGGACCGCCGCGTGCGGCTGGCTGCGATCACTGAGAAAGGCCGGAGGTCGATCAGTGCCGCGATCCCGCTCTGGGAGCAGGCGCAGCGGCAGATCACCGACGGCCTGGGGCGCGGGCGCTGGGACGCGGTGCGGCGCGATCTGCAACGGCTGACGGGGCTCGCCGGCGAGAGCCTTTCCATTGAAGGAGACGAATCATGATTCCCCACATCCCTTGGTACATCACGGCTACCATTCTGATCGCCAACATCGCCGCCGCCGTCGGAGTCTGGCGCATCGTCGCTACCGCGGCCGGCCGGAGCGGTCTGACGCCTGCGGCAGCGAGGAAGGTGCGCATCGGCAGCGCGATCTTCGTGTTCGGCTGGCTCGGCGCGGCCCTGCTGCTCGCACCGGATCCCGCCTCCCTCGCAGCCCGCGATCGCTTCTACCTCACGCCACTCATCCCGCTGTTCGCGCTGGGCTCGGCGATCGTCCTGCTCGCTGCCGTGGGGCTCTCCCCGGCGCTCCGCCGTACGCTCGGCGCGGTGTCGCTCCCGGCGATCCACGGCATCCAGCTCTACCGGGCGGTCGGCGCCACCTTCCTCGTGCTCATGGCATGGGGCCAGCTCCCGGCTCACTTCGCCCTGCCCGCGGGATGGGGTGACGTCGTGGTCGGCCTCGCGGCGCCGCTGGTCGCGCTCCCGCTGGCGCGCCGGGTCGCGGCCTCGCGGGCCCTTGCCGCCGGGTGGAATGTCTTCGGGCTGCTGGATCTGGTCATCGCGGTAGGAATGGGGACAGGCTATCTCGCTCCGGTCCTGGCTCCGCACCTCGGCGCTCAGGTGCCGCCCGCCGCAGCGATGGGTGTTTTCCCGCTCGTCCTGGTGCCGACCTTCGCCGTGCCGGTGTCGATCATGCTCCACCTGCTCGGGCTGATCCGGCTGACCGCAGAGTCGCGGGTCGGAGTGCGGCCGATGCGCGAAGTGCTGTCACGCTGAACGCCCCTTGTCACCCTGAACGAAGTGAAGGGGGCCATGCTCGGTGTGGTCCCCTTCGCTGCGCTCAGGGTGACAGGTCGGATCTGGCGGGGCAAGCGGATAGGGCGCACGTTTGGGCACGCTACCGGCGCCCGAGGCTTCACTGATCTCCATCCAAAAACAGTCGTTGCTCCGCGCCGCGCTCCCGGTCATGGCGATCGCGGCGCTCGTCTGGCTGGCCTATCAGTTCTGGCGGCTTCTCCTGGGCGACGCGCCGATCTGGCCGACCTCTCCCTCCGGCGCGATCGACCTCACGCTGATGCACCAGCTGGTGCACGAGTGGTTCGCAGGCCGCCGGGTCTACGAC
>DATEOS010000018.1:0-2311 GCA_035273815.1 Candidatus Limnocylindria bacterium | reverse complement strand
GGGCGGCCAACCGGGCGGTGCGCCTGCGCGCGGCCGCCGAGCTGGTGGCCGACGTGGTGCCGCCGCCGCTCGGGGTGTATCCGCGGACCCGCGAACTGCTCGAGCTGCATGCCGACATGGTGTGCGCCGAAGGTGGGGCACGCATCCCGATCAGCGATGACTTCGTGCTCGCGCTGCGCGCCGAGGCCGGCACCGACGAACTCGCGGTGTCTGCCGCGCTGCCGCTGCTCACCGTGGCCGCGCACCTCGGCGAGCTCGAACTGCTCTATCCGCGCGGCTGAGTCCGCCGAGCGTGCGGAAACTCCCCGTCGCGCGCGGTGTGTCGGCCGCAGACACGCACGCTCGCGGGAAGGGTCAGGGAGGTGTGATGCTGCGCGGGGGCAACCGCAGGGTGCGCACATGCTCGGCGATCGCACCGAGGCTGGTGGTCCACACCTGCGTGTGCTCGGTGACATGACGCATCAGATCGCCGAGTTCCGCTGCCCGCGAAGCCCGTCCGGACAGGAACGGATGACCGGTCAGCACCCAGCACGCCCCCACCCGGCGCAGCGCGTCGAACTCCAGCTGCCACAACTCGCGGGCCTTGCGCGGACTCTCGATCAATCCCGAGCCGGAGATGTCGGGCAGATAGCAGTACTGCTCCCAGTCATCGAGCGCCCATTGGATCGGGATCTCCACCAGCGACCGGTCCCCCACCGCGAGCTCATAGGGCAGGTCGGCGTCCATCAGCGAGGAGTCGTACAGGAAGCCACGTTCGGCCAGCAATTCCGGTGTGCGCCAGGACAGGTCCCACATCGGGGCGCGGTACCCGAGCGGGCGCACCCCGGCCACCTCGGCCAGCGCCTCCAGCCCGCGGTCGAGCGCGGAGATCTCCTGCTCCAGGGTCAGCGCGGTGGGCTGCTCGTGCAGATAGCCGTGATGGGCGATCTCGTGGCCGGCGGCGACGATGGACCGTACTGCCTCGGGATAACGATGCGCGGTATGCCCGGGCACGAAGAACGTGGACGGAATCTGGTGGCGGTCCAGCAGATCGAGGATGCGCGGGATGCCCACCAGCGGACCGTAGGCCTGGTGGCTCAGCACACTCATGCGGGCGGCCACCGTGCCGTCGTCGCCCCACAGCACCGCCGACTCGGCGTCCACATCGAAGGTGAACGCGGCCGCCGCGGTTTTGCCTTCCGGCCAGAAGTTCTCAGGCATCGTCGGCCATCAGGGTGATCAGTTCGTAGGCCAGGTTGGCCGCGGCCACCGCGGTGATGTCACCCCCGTCGTAGGCGGGCGCCACCTCCACCACATCGGCGCCGACGATGTTCAACCCGCGCATGCCGCGCAGGATCGCCACCAGTTCCCGGCTGGTCATACCGCCGATCTCCGGTGTGCCGGTGCCCGGCGCGAAGGCCGGATCCAGCACGTCGATGTCGATGGACACGTACACCGGGTGATCGCCGACGCGGTCCCGGATCCGTTGCACCGCACCGTCGAATCCGATGCGGTCCAGATCGCGGCAGTGCACGATGGTGAATCCCAGCGAGTCGTCGTCGAGCAGGTCGGCCCGGTCGTACAGCGAGCCCCGGATGCCGATGTGCGCCGAGCGATCCTTGACCAGCAGACCCTGCTCGACGGCCCGCCGGAACGGGGTGCCGTGCGTGCAGGGCGCGCCGAAATAGGTGTCCCAGGTGTCCAGGTGCGCGTCGAAATGGACCAGCGCCACCGGGCCGTGCACCCGGTTGACCGCCTGCAGGGCCGGCAACGCGATGGTGTGGTCACCGCCGAGCATGACGACGCGCTGCTCCGGTCTGGTCAGCAGCGCGGCCAGACCTTCGCGGACTTGGTTCACCGCTTCGTCGATGTGGAAGGGGTTGGCCGCGATGTCGCCGGCGTCGACCACCTGGGCCTGGGCGAACGGGCTGACGTCCAGCGCCGGGTTGTAGGGCTTGAGCAGGCGGGAGGCTTCCCGGATCGCGGCCGGTCCGAACCGGGCGCCGGGCCGGTAGGTGACCCCGCTGTCGAAGGGCACCCCGACCACCGCGATGTCGTAGTCGAGCACCTCCCGCAACTGCGGCAGCCGCGCGAAGGTGGCCAGACCGGCGTAGCGGGGCACCTCCATCGCGTTGACCTGGCCGACGTTCCCCGACGCCGATCGCACATAAGGCTGGCTTGGCACCTGCTGTTCTCCTGTCATGCTCTGGTCCTGGTGGATCCGCCGTTACAGCCGATGACCTGCCCGACGATGGCGGCTACGCTGAAGTCGGCCAGCAGTTCCACGGCCGCGGCGATCTCGTCGGGCCGCCCGATCCGGCCGAGTGGGATC
>DATEOS010000017.1:0-5271 GCA_035273815.1 Candidatus Limnocylindria bacterium | reverse complement strand
GCATAGCCGGGCGTGACCAGCGCATACAAGTAGCAGAAGCGCGTGGTCGACAGCCGATCGGCCTCGGAGTAAACCACCGGTTCATTGCCCCACGCCCACACCCTGGCGTCCCCGGTGGAGGCCGGCCGGATGACCTCGGCCACAGCTCGGGCGCGCTCCCGATCACGATGGATTGGTCGGAACTCCATGGCTCCCGCCGTGACGGCCGCCACGCCCGAGATGGCCAGCGTCAGCAGGATCGGGGCAATCAAGGCCGACCGCCCTGCCCGCACGCGCTCGGCCATGGCGTCCATCCCCATACCGCTGAGCAACCCCAGCGGGATCGCCAGCGGGATCGCGTAGTGCGCCAGGAATCGTCCTTGCACCGCGAACGACCCCAGTGCCAGGACCATCCATACGAGACAGGCCAGGGTTGCCTGGCGCGTGACAGCCACCCGCCCCAGGCCCGCGCCGAGACCATAGATCACCGGTACCACCACGAAGAGCAGAGCCAGTAGGGTCCAGGCAACGACTGGGCCGCTCAGCACCGCGCCTGTCTCCGTGGCGACCGCGCGGTAGTCGCCGTTGTAGGTCACGACCGCATCGATGGCGGCCGACAGGGCGCCATTCAGTGCCAGCCACGCCACGACGGCGACCAGCACGGCCGCAATTCCGGCAACCACGCCCGCCACGGGGACGAGGTGATGGCGGCTCCGCATCCAGACGAGAGCCCCCACGGCCGCAATACCGGCGGCCGCCTGGACGGAAAGCAGGAGTCCGCCGCCCAGCAGGGCGCCGATCCAGATCGCCCGCCCTCGACCGATGGATGGAGAGGCCGACAGGGCCACGAGCAGGGCGAGCGCGAGCGGAACAGCAGAAATCGGTTCCGTCAGTCCGCCGCCGAGCGAGAGCAAGAATTCGCCCATCACGACCACGCAGGTCGCTCCCGCGACCAGCGACGCGCCGCGCGTCGCGCCCAGCCCGCGGCAGGTCGTCAGCACGAGCCAACCCGTTACCGCGGTAGCGGCAACGGACAGGAGCCAGCTCACCACCCAGGGCGAGAGGAATGGCAGCAGGCTCTGGCCGGCAACCAGGACGAGGTAGATGCCAGGCGGCTTGTGGTCCCAGATTCCCACGTAGATGGTCGCGCCGTCGCGCATTCGCTCGGCTACTTGCATGAACACGGCGGCGTCAAGCGAGGGTCCGCTGAGCAGTCCAGGCGACAGCAGGAGGGCGGAGAGCGCCAAGATGAAAGCGACGTGCAGCACTGCCGCTGATTGTGGGCTGGAAAGATGGACAGCCGTCATCCGGAATCGGGCCCTACGGGCAAATGCGAAGGAAGAGCACCTCGTTGTCGTCGCGGTAACGTTCGCACCAGCCGGCACTCGCGGCCGGACCACGTGTGACGGTCGCTTCCTCCCTCAGTAGCAAAGCCTCGACGCCATAGCGGTCGGCCAGTGCCTCCCACCCCGGGTCGGCATCCTTGATGGCGTCGTAGTCCTCCAGCACCTGTTGGTCGTACATGTCGTTGCGGCCGTCCACGAAGACTCGGCCGCCCGACGGATATAGCTCATGGATGACGTAGCCGCCCCACCCGTAGTCGGTCAGCACTCGCGCATCCGGATCAATGTCCTTGAGCATCTCGACGCCCTGCACGGGGAAGCGCCTGTCGATACCTTCGGTGTTCGCATCACCCACGCCGCGCGGGAGCAGCACGATCATGGCGCCGATGAGGATCACAACGGCGGCGCCGATCTCCAGCATCCGTCGGCCCATCTGCACGGACGAGGATGCCTGTCGGGGTTCGCGCGGCCGTTGGGCGGCGCGGTCGCGCAACCTTGCCTCCATTCCCAGCGCCAGCGTCGGCAGGCAAAAGACGGCGGCGATCGGCACATTGCGCAACGCCACCAGTCCCAGGGCCACACCCACCCAGGAAAGCATGACCAGCCATCCGGGCGTGTTACGGCCACCATTCAGCCCCACCCACGCGATCAGCACCAGGAAGGGCCACAGCCTGGGCTCGTGGAATGAAGGCGACTGCCACTCCTGGATGTTGGCAAGGCCCCAGTCGGATAGCTCTACATAGCGGAAGGGGTAGAGGATGCCGATTGGTCCCGCTGGGGTGACCACCGACGCCAGGACGCAACCCAAGGCGGCGAGGGCCATCGGGCGTTTCGCATGGCTCATGGGCGTCCGCCCGATGATGGTGAACAGGCAGTACGTCGCCACTACCCCAAGGCCGATCACGTACACCCCGTGGAGGTTCGCCCACAGTACGAAGAACGGGATCAGCAGGAGCGCCCTCCACGGCCTGTCCGGGCGCAGCTCAAGCAGGAACCAGATCAGGAGCGAAAGCAGCAACCAGGAGATGGCCTGAGGACGGACCGTGACGAATGGGGTTATGACCAGGCCGGTCAGCACGGCCGGCAGGGCGAATGCCCAGAGGCTGACGCCCTGGCGGGAAAGCATCAGGCCTTGGCTGATCACGATGGCGGCTGGGAACAGTCCAAAGACGAAGAGTGCCCCCGTCCGTCCGGCTGAGCTGACCAGCCAGTACATCAGCAGCTCTGACAGCCACTCGTGCGGCGTCCACGGCTGGCCGGCCCAGGTAAATGAGAACGGGTCCGTGTGCGGCACCCGACCGTGGTCGGCGATCCACTGGCCGGTGGTCAGATGCCAAAAGAAGTCGGGATCCTGAACACCCTTGGTGACAGTGATGCCCACCAGCACCCCGGCCAACGTCAGCGTGAAGATCCAGAAGGGCGTGGGGAGGCGCGCCAGGCGCGCAGCGGTCCGGTCGGGGGCATGCTCTTCGGTGGCCTGCTGGCGAGCAGCCGCCGACGTGGAGGAGGACATCGGCCGCGAGTCTAGTCGGTGCGTACAAGCACCGACATGAGACTGAAGTACCCCAGATCCTTCATCCGCGCCACCCTAGACTCGGCACCGCGTCAAAGGCGCATGGCACAGGAGAAAACGCATGGTCCAGGAACCTTAGGCACGGGTGACAGTTCGCGCAGCCGCCGCGACCGCCGCTGTCGTTGGCTTCTTCGTGGCCACCGTGCTGCCGCGTGCGACCGCGCCGCTGACTGACGGCGACGTGTGGTGGCACATCCGTGCCGGCGAGGAGGTGCTGCGCAGCGGGGCAATCTCCCGAGTGGACACATGGAGCATCGTCGCCAACGGGCATCCCTGGACCAGCCAGGACTGGCTGACGAACGTCGTCCTCGCGGTTGGCAATGACCTCGGCCCGTGGGGTCGAACCGGCCTTTCGTTCCTGTTCGGCGGCCTGACCCTGCTTGCCTTCTGGATCCTGTGGCGATCCATCGCGCTGCGCGTGAGGCAGATCGGTTGGGCGAGCCGCATCGCCTGGCTGAGCGTGGGCCTGGTGCTGGCCGGACCCGTTCTCGGCGTGCGCGTGCAGGTGCTGGACCTCGTGCTGGCGACGGCTGTCGTCTGGGTGCTGTGGCGATACATGGTGGATCCCCGGCGCCGCTGGCTCATTGCCCTTCCCCTCATCACGGTCGCCTGGGCCAATCTGCACGCCGGCTGGGTGCTGGTGTTCCTGCTGGGCGGCGCCGTCCTGCTGGGTGAGGCGGCTGACCGACTACTGCGCCGGACCGTGGAGGGACAGCCGCTCAGTTGGCGCGCACTCCGCGACCTGGGCGTGGCCCTCCTCATCAGTGCTGCCGCGCTCGTCATCAATCCGAATGGGGTGGACCTCTACCGATACCCGATCGACACGGTTGGCATGCAGACGCTGAGCCGATACGTCCTGGAGTGGTACCCAGCCAGCCTGGACAACCTGTTCGGACAGCTGCTGGCCGCATTCGTGGCTATCGTCGTGATTCCAGTGCTGGTGGTCGGCCGGCACCGCCTGCGCAGCGCGGATGCGCTGATCCTGGTGGGCCTCACCGTGATGGCCTTTCAGGCGATCCGATTCCTGCTGATCCTGGGACCAATCGGTGGCGCAATCGCGGCGGTGGTCCTGTCGCCCATCATCTCGAACTCAGCCTTTGGTCGGCGCATCGCGCCGATCCTCGCCCGGCTCTCGACACCACGTGCCGGTCGTTTCGGCACCGTCAACATGATCCTGATCGCTGGCGTGGCCGTGCTCGGCATCGGGATCGCCCTTGCCAGGGTGTACCCCGCCGCTGCGGAGCGCGAGGTCGCCCAGAAGCTCCCGGTGGGCGCAGTGGCGTGGATGGATGGCCACGACCCCGGAGCCCGGATCTTCAATCGCTACGAGTGGGGCGGCTACATCGGTCAGCATCGACCGGGCCAGCCGATCTTCATGGATGGGCGCGCGGACGTCTACGGCGACGACCTCATAGCCATGTACGTCTCGGTCATCGGCCTCCAGGGCGACCCCCAGCGGGTCCTGGACCGCTACGGCATCGACCACGTCGTGCTGCCGCCAAATTGGAAACTGGCGCAGTGGCTCGACCACTCGCCGCTGTGGCAACGGGATTATCAGGACGCGACCGCCGTCGTCTGGAGACGCCGATGACCTGGCGGGACCTGCTGGTCCTGTTCGGGATTGCCCTTCTGGCTCGTATCGCTGCTGCTTGGCTGGTCGATTACCCGCCGTATACCGATCCCGCCTACTACCTCATGGTCGCCCAGCAGCTGGCCGACGGACATGGCTTCACCGCTCCGGCCCTGTGGAGCTTCCTGGAGGTCGGTGGTCGCCTGCCGGCCGATCCCACGCTTCCCGTGGCGAGCAACGGCCACTGGATGCCGCTCACCTCGATCGTCGCGGCAGTGTCGGTCGCCATCTTCGAGCCCTTGCTCGGCACGTGGCGCGCGGCCCAGCTGCCGTTCGTGCTGCTGTCAGCGGGGCTGGTGCCGTTCACCGCCTTCGTGGGGTGGGAGCTGTGGCAATCACGACGGGTGGCCTGGGCGGCAGGACTGCTCGCCCTCTTCGCCGGACCATTCCTGATCCTCTATCCCCAGGTCAACAACACCGCCGTATTCGGCGCGGCGGGGGCAGGCGCCATCTGGTGCGCCGTGCGCTCGGTGACTGCGTCGCGGGCGAACTGGTGGCTGATGGCTTCCGGGGCGCTGGCCGGTGTCGCCACTCTGACCCGCGTGGACGGCATCCTGCTTGCCGTGGCGCCGGCGGCGGCCTGGTGGGTCCGGCCAGGAGAACGTTCAGTGCTCGCCGGCGCAGGCTCAGCCGCCGCCTACCTGCTGGTGCTGGCACCGTGGCTGGTGCGTGACATGACGGTGTTCGGCGCGCCATTCCCATCCGCCGGCGGCCACACCCTGTGGATCACCAGCTACAACGAGCAA
>DATEOS010000016.1:0-2063 GCA_035273815.1 Candidatus Limnocylindria bacterium | reverse complement strand
ACCTCGTGACGCCCCCGGCCCGCGGCCCCAGCCCGCCCACTTCCCGCCGACGCGGGCGGTGGCAGCGGCGCCGTGGTGGCGGCAGGTCCCTGACGCGGCCGGCATCGGAAGGCCGGGGTTCGGACCTCGAGGGCCGAGTGACCACCCGGTGGGTAGCCGCCGACCCCACCCCGCCCAATTGACGTGATCGGGCAGCGCGGCCTCGTTCTCGCCCCGGTCGGACATCCTGGCGTGCCGGGCCGCCCGGGGTCGCCGCCCCACGAGCCTGGTCAGGTGCTCAGGCGGGATTCGGAGGTTGCCTTGACCGGGGGTCTGACTTCGCGCTCGGCTCACGTTGTCGGGTTGAGGCGGGTGCCCGCTGCGGCCGGGAGGATGGGAACCGCGGCGAGGATGGTGGCACGATGAGCGAGGCATCCGCAGCAAAGGATTCACCGCCGCTGACCCGCACGCGGCAGTTCTGGGTGCTGCTGGCCTATGCGGCGGCGCTCGGCGTCGCCGGTGCACTCGCCAGCTTGGTGTTCATGGGAGTCATCGGCTTCGGCGACACCTGGTACGTCGTCGCCAGGTCCGGCTGGTTCGGCGGGCAGTGGTGGTGGATTGCGGTCACCGCAGGCGCTGGTGTCGTGGTCGGGCTCGTTCGTCGGGCGACCCGGCTGCCCGACCACACCCCTGGTCTGATCGCCGATCTGGAGGCAGGCCGGGTCGAACCGCGACTGGTCCCCGGGATCGTGGCTGTCTCGGCGGTGTCGCTGATCGGGGGTGCCAGTCTCGGACCGGAGCAGGCGTTGGGGGCCATCGGTGGCGGCGCCGGTACCTGGGTGTCCCACCGACGCGGGTTGAGTGCGGACGACCGGCAGGTGAACACCCTGGCCGGCTTTGGCGGCGCATACGGCGGATTGTTCTCCAGCACGGTCATCGTGGTCATGATGATCACGGAGGTGGCGCGGCTGGGCGGGCGGCAGTTCACCAAGGCGCTGGTAAACGCGGTCGTTGCATCCAGCGTGTCCTTCGCCATCTATTTCGTCATCGCCGGTGCGGTGTTCCTTGATGCCTACCCGATTCCGGAATACGAGTTCAAGGACTGGCAACTGCTGGTCGCCGTGCCTCTCGGCCTTTTCGCGGCCGCCGTGACCGCGCTGCTGGCCCTCTTTGTCAAGCTCTCCGCCAACCTGTTCGAACGGTTGAAGCTGCCGGGCGTCGTGAAATCCACGCTCGGCGGCGCGATCTTCGGGCTGGTCGGGGTGGCACTGCCGCTGACCCTTTTCACCGGCAGCGACCAGCTCACCACCGTACTCACCGACGCCGGGACCCTCGGGCTGGGCCTACTGGTCGCCCTGCTCATCGGAAAGATGCTCACCTTCGCCGTGAGTCAAGCCAGCGGGTTCATCGGCGGCCCGATCTTCCCGGCACTGTTCATCGGGGGAACGGCCGGTGTGCTTGTCCATCAGGTGTTCCCCGGCTTGCCACTCGGGCTGACCTTCACCTGCATGCTCGCGGCCGTGCCCGGAGCCCTGATAGCCGCGCCGTTCACCATGGTGCTGCTGGGCGCATTCCTCACGGCGGTGGGGGCGCTGCAAACCGCGCCCATCCTGATCGCCGTGCTCACCGCATTCCTCACCATGGAGGGCATCAAGTACCTCCTCACCCGCCATCAACACGCCGGCGTAGCCGCGGGCAGCAGGAAGCCGCCAGACCGACCACCAGACGCTTAGGGCTCGCCGAGAAATAACCACTCTGTTTGAGATTCGGTGGGCCATGATGTGGTAGTGGCGGTGCGGGCGGATGTGGTCGAGTCGTTGCGGGCGAAGCTCGCTGTGGTGTTGCCGCATCTGGACGAGCGGCAACAGCGGTTGGTCCTCGCCGGGGAGGCGCGCTCGCTGGGCCATGGTGGGATCGCCGCGGTCGCCCAGGCCAGCGGCGCGTCGCGGTCGAGGATCTCCCAGGGGGTCGCCGAGCTGGAGGCCGGGCAGGCGCCGCTGGGGCGGGTGCGGCGCGAGGGCGGCGGGCGCAAACCGCTGACCGCGACCGATCCGGCGTTGCTCGCGGCGTTGCTGGCGTTGGTG
>DATEOS010000015.1:0-13566 GCA_035273815.1 Candidatus Limnocylindria bacterium | reverse complement strand
GCGCGCGAGCCGGGCGGCCTCCGATGGCAGCAGGTGGCCGCGGCTCTGGGGCTCGGGGTCGTCTTCGGCCAGTGAGCGCAGCGCGGCCTCGCACAGGAACAGCTCGGCGCCATCCGCGATGCGCGGCAGCGCCGGGCACGGGCCAGCGTCGGCCGAGTAGGCCAGGACCTTGTCCGGATCCTCGTCGGTCCCGCGGGCGCTGATGCGGAAGCCCCAGGTCCGCACGAAGTGCTGCGTCTCATCAGGTTCCAGGCGCAGGTTGCCGACCTCGATCGGCCGCTTCCCGTCGTGCTCGACGAAGATGAAGCTCTTGTCGAAGAAGTTCATGTAGCCCGCGCCAAGCGCCATCTCCGCCAGCTGGGCGGTGGCGCCGGGTGGCACGATCACAAGCAGCCGCTTCTTCGCGACGTCGATCCACGGGTAGCAGTAGCGCAGCGTGACGAGGTCCAGGCAGTGATCGGTGTGCATGTGGCTGATCACCACCGCATCCAGCTCGTCCGGTGTGTTGCGGCGCAACAGCTGGGCGACCACGCCGGGGCCGATGTCCATCATCACCCGGGCGCCGCCGCCCTCGATCAGGTAACCGGCGCACGCTTCGCCGGGGTTGGGCCGGGCCGGGCTGCGGCCCAGGATGGTGAGCTTCATGTGGGCGGCATGGTAGGGCGGGCACCATCCGCGGCGTCAGTCACAAATGCGACCCGCGCTGCATGGAGCTCGCCGCGCGGCGGCCACGCGCGGCGACATCGGCTCAGCGGGCGTCGATGGGAACGTAGGCGCGCGCGGTCGGTCCGGTGTACACCTGGCGCGGCCGGCCGATCTTGGTCTCGGGGTCGTTGATCATCTCGTGCCACTGCGCGATCCAGCCGGGCAGCCGGCCGATGGCGAAGCAGTTGGTGAACATGTTCTTCGGGAAGCCGATGGCGTGGTAAATGAGGCCGGAGTAGAAGTCGACGTTCGCGTACAGCTTGCGCTCGACGAAGTACTCGTCGTGGATGGCGACCTCCTCCAGCTTCTTGGCAACCTCAAACAACTCGCCGTCGGCGCCGGTGGCATCCAGCACCCGGTCGGCGGCACGCTTGATGATGGTGGCCCGCGGGTCGAAGTTCTTGTAGACCCGATGGCCGAAGCCGGGCAGCTTGAAGGTCGAGTCGGGGTCCTTGGCCCGGTCGACCCACTTCTGGACGTCGCCGCCGTCCTCGACGATCCGCTCCAGGGTCCGGATCACCGCCTCGTTGGCACCGCCGTGCAGTGGTCCCCACAGGGCAGAGATGCCGGCGCTGATGGAGGCATAGAGGTTGGCGTGGGCGCTGCCCACCATGCGCACGGTCGACGTGGAGCAGTTCTGCTCGTGGTCGGCATGCAGGATCAGCAGCAGGTCGAGCGCCTCCGCCACTTCCGGCTGGACCTCGTACGGCTCGGACGGAACGGCGAACATCATGTGCAGCAGGTTTGCCGCATAGCCCAGGTCGTTGCGCGGGTAGACGTAGGGCTGGCCGATCGCCTTCTTGAACGACCAGGCCGCCAGGGTCGGCAGCTTGGCGATCAGCCGCAGCGTTGTCAGTTCCACCGCCGCCGGATCGGCGATCTCGTGGCTGTCGGGATAGAAGGTGCTCATCCCCACCGTGCCGGAGGCCAGCACCGCCATCGGGTGCGCGTCGTGCGGGAACGAGTCGAAGAAGTGCCGCATCTCCTCGCGGATGAGCGTGTGATGCGTGATCTCGGCGACGAAGTGGTCCAGTTCGGCACGCGTCGGCAGGTCGCCGTGGATGAGCAGGTACGCGACCTCCAGGAAGGTGCTGCTCTCGGCCAGCTCCTCGATGGGATAGCCGCGATAGCGCAGGATTCCCTGCTCGCCGTCCAGGAAGGTGATGGCCGACCGCGTCGCCCCGGTGTTGCCGTAGCCGACGTCCAGCGTGATCAGCCCGGTGTCACCGCGCAGCTTCGAGATGTCGGCCGCAACTTCGTCCTCGCTGCCGTGCACCAGCGGCAGGTCGACGGAGCGTTCGCCGTAGGTGAGTGAGGCCACATCGGTCCGTGGCGGCGCCTGGTTGGTCATGGCAGAAGGTCCTTCACAGCCTCGCGTTCCTCGATGAGCTCGTCGCGGGTGGCGTCGATCATGGACTGTGCCCAGTCGCCGTGCCGGATGCCCTGCACGATCTCCACCTGGCCGGGCGCCGTTGCCCGCAGGGGATATCCGAAGACGAGGCCCTGCGGAATGCCATAGCCCGATGCGTCCGCCGGCGCACGGACGGCCGCGCTGAAGATCTCGCCGGTGGGCCGGCTGACGTTGCGCACCGTGTCGATCACCGCGTTGGCGGCACTGGCCGCGCTCGACTGGCCGCGCGCGGCGATGATGGCCGCGCCCCGCTGCTGCACCGCGCCGATGAAGTCGGCCTGGAGCCAGCCCTCGTCCCCGATCACGTCCGGCGCGGGGCGGCCGCCAATGGTCGCGTGGTAGAAGTCCGGGAACTGGGTGCTGGAGTGGTTGCCCCACACCGCCAGGTCGCGAACCTCGGTGACGTCCACGCCGGCGCGCTGCGCCAGCTGACTGCGCCCGCGGTTCTCGTCGAGCATGGTCATGGCGAACCAGCGATCGTCCGGGATCTCCGGCGCGTTGGCCGCCGCGATCAGGCAATTGGTGTTGCACGGGTTGCCCACCACCAGGACGCGCACATCGTCAGCCGCGTTCTCGGCGATGGCCCGGCCCTGCCCGGTGAAGATGCCGCCGTTGATGGTCAGCAGGTCCTTGCGCTCCATGCCCGCCTTGCGCGGCACGGCACCCACCAGCAGCGCCCAGTTGGCGCCGGCGAAGGCCTGGTTGGCATCGGACGTGCGGACGACGCGCTTGAGCAGGGGAAAGGCGCAGTCGTCGAGCTCCATGGCCACCCCCTCGAGCGCCGGCAGCGCGGCCTCGAGCTCCAGCAGCTGGAGGTCAACCGAGGTCTCGGGACCGAACATCTCACCCGAGGCGATGCGGAAGACCAGTGCGTAGCCGATCTGGCCGGCGGCGCCGGTGATCGCCACCTTCACGTGTGCGTCGGGCATCGGCCGGAGTGTAGCAGCGGAGCGTGATCCGGCCGTTTGGGGGCTGGCGCGTGGCGCGGCGGCGTGGTAACACAGACGACCCTCACGGGAGGTATGGCATGCAGGGCAACCGTCGGATGGAACCGATGAGCTCGATGGGACCGACCAGTCGCGCCGGGTACGCCGGCTCTCCCTTCCCGCCCATCGCCGAGCTTGGCTTCCTGTCCGATTGTGAGACGACCGCCCTGGTGGCGCCGTCGGGCAACGTCGAGTGGCTGTGCGTGCCGCGGGTCGACTCGCCCAGCGTGTTCGGCGCCATTCTGGACCGCGATGCCGGCGGCTTCCGCTTCGGGCCCGCCGACGTGCAGGTACCTGCCTCGCGGCGCTACCTGCCTGGCACCAACGTGCTGGAGACGAGCTGGAGTACCAGCACCGGCTGGATGATCGTGCGCGACGTGCTGCTGATGGGACCGTGGCACGAGGAGGAGCACCGCTCCGGCACCCAGCGCCGAGCGCCCACCGACTACGACGCCCAGCACATCCTGCTGCGCACGGCGCGCTGCGTGAACGGATCGGTCCAGCTGATCATGGATTGCGAGCCGGTATTCGACTACGGCCGCACCTTCGGCTCGTGGGCGTACACCGAGTCGGGCTACCACCAGGGCACCTGCTCGTGTGCCAGCACCGAGCAGCAGCTGACCCTTACCAGCGACCTCAACATCGGTTTCGAGGGGCCGCGTGCCATCGCCCGCACGATGCTCAAGGAGGGCGAGAGCCGGTACGTGGCCCTGTCCTGGGGCAGCCCGGCGCCGCCGCGAACCTTCGACGATGCGTACGGACGGCTGGTGTGGACCGCGCATCACTGGCAGCACTGGCTGGCCCGCGGCCACTTCCCGGACCATCCGTGGCGGACCTACCTGGAGCGCTCGGCGCTCACGCTGAAGGGCCTGACCTACGCCCCCACCGGGGCAGTGGTGGCGGCCGCCACCACGTCGCTGCCCGAAACGCCCCGTGGCGAGCGCAACTGGGACTACCGCTACTCCTGGATCCGGGACTCGACCTTCGCCCTGTGGGGCCTATACAGCCTGGGCTTCGACTGGGAGGCGAATGACTTCCTGTACTTCATCGCCGAGGTTGCAGGGAGCGAGGACCTGCAGGTGATGTACGGCGTGGGTGGCGAGCGCGACCTGGAGGAGCGGGAGCTGTCGCACCTGCACGGCTACGAGGGCGCCAGGCCGGTCCGCATCGGCAACGGGGCCTTCAAGCAGCGCCAGCACGACATGTGGGGCGCGATGCTCGACTCGGTGTACCTGCACACCCGCTCGCGCGACCGCCTGGACGAGGCCATCTGGCCGATCCTGGTCAAGCAGGTGGAGCAGGCCATCACCCACTGGCAGTCGCCGGATCGGGGCATGTGGGAGGTTCGAGGCGAGCCGAAGCACTTCACGTCCTCCAAGGTGATGTGCTGGGTCGCCTGCGACCGCGGTGCCCGCCTGGCGCGCCTGCGCGAGGACGACGAGCACGCCGCGCGGTGGCAGGCGGCCGCCGACCAGATCAAGGCCGACGTGCTGGCGCACGGTCTGGACAAGCGCGGCGTCTTCACCCAGCACTACGACACCGAAGCGCTCGACGCCTCGCTCCTGCTGCTCCCGCTCGTGCGCTTCCTGCCGCCGGAGGACGAGCGGATCGTGAAGACCATCCACGCCATCGCCAACGAGCTCACCGTGGACAGCCTGGTGCTTCGTTATCGCACCGACGAGACCGATGACGGCCTGTCCGGCCGTGAGGGCACCTTCACCATCTGCTCCTTCTGGCTGGTGTCGGCGTTCTGCGAGATCGGCGAGCTGGAGCGCGCGCGACGCCTGTGCGAACGGCTGCTCTCCTTCGCCAGCCCGCTCGACCTGTACGGCGAGGAGATCGACCCGGAGACCGGTCGCCACCTGGGCAACTTCCCACAGGCCTTCACCCACCTGGCACTGATCAACGCGGTCATGCACGTCATTCATGCGGAGCAGAGCGAAGCGACGCCCGCCCCGCTGGCTCCCCAGGCCGCGGACGACGACGGGTCGCGGCCGGAGCCCGGGGCCGTCGAGGAGATGGAGGTCGAGCCGCCGTTGGCCGTGCCGCGTGCCTGGATGGGCGGCAACGGGAGTGGCAACGGCAACGACGCCGGTTGACGGAGCCTCAAGGCCTCGTCAAGCGTCCATCAATGTCCACATTGGGGATACGTCGTGGATAACTCGGCGTTGGCGGCCGAAGTTCGGGGATAAGGGGCTTGTGCCCGCCGCCGCCCGGGCCCTATTGTGTGGTTGTCCCGAAGGGGCGGTCAGCGGCGGCGATTGCATCAAGGCCGAGGGCAGTTCTTTCGGGACATTTCCATGCCCGAAATTCCATGGCCCCGACGCCGGGAGCGGTTCCTGACCCTCGGCTACGTGCGGCCGGCGAGGTCCCGCTGCAGGCGCCGCACCACCTGGGCCGTCTCGTCACCGGCGGCATGGCCCGGCTCGGAGGCAGGACCCGCAAAGGTGCCGAACTGTCGGTCGCCGGCGTCGCCGAGGCCGGGCACGATGTAGCCGCGCTCGTTCAGCTCCCGGTCCACCGCCGCCACGTGAATGTCCACGTCGGCGTGCGCGCCCGAAAGGGTGGCCACGCCCTCGGGGGCGGCGATCAGGCTGACCTGCTTGATGCGCGCCGCGCCCCACGCCTTGAGGATGTCGACCGTCGCCGCCGCCGAGCCGCCGGTGGCGAGCATCGGGTCCAGGATCAGGCAGACCTGGACCGTGGCCGCATCCGGCAGCTTGTTGTAGTACTCGACCGGCTTGAGCGTGCGCTCGTCACGGTACAGGCCGATGTGCCACACCTCCGCGGTCGGGATCAGCTCCAGCATGGCGTCGACCATGCCCAACCCGGCGCGCAGGACCGGCACCAGGCCTACCTTTGGCTCGACCTCGGCGCCGTCCGTCTCCTCCAGCGGGGTCTGCACGCGGCGCTTGCCGGTCGCCAGGTCCGCCATCGCCTCGTAGCCGAGCAGCCAGGTCAGCTCGCGTACCAGCTCGCGGAACTTCTTGGTGTCGGTCCCGGTGTCGCGCAGGATGGCGAGCTTGTGCGCGACCAGCGGATGCGTGCTGACATGCAGGGTCGGGTTGCGCTCGGCGGCGTCCATCGCGGGCGATTCTACGCGTCGGCTTCGTCGGGCGCGGCGGTGCCGGGGTCGAGCCATGGGAGCCCGCGACCATGTGCCTGGCCCGCGGCCGGGAGGCCGTGACGCGAGCGACCGCTCCCACTCGGCCGGATTCGTGCCGGGCGACAGGCATCAGTACCTGGGACTACCTCCTTTTCCAGTTCGCTGGTAGGCTATCCGTCCGCGCCAGATTCCCGCACGACCGGCGACACGCGTGTCGCCGCCGAAGAGGAAGGAGCAAGCCGTGGTCTTCGGATCCAAGCGAGACAACAAGTCCGACACCTTGTCGCGCGAGGATGTCGTCGGCAACCTGTACCCGGACAGCCTTACCAGCGAGGTTGACGTGACCCCTTCACCCACAGAGTTCCGCCGGCCCGACTCCGGCAACGAGAGCGTCATCGATCCCCATGCCCGCTTCAACGGGAAGTACGTCTCCGACCGCGACCTGCGGATCGAGGGCGAGGCGCAGGGCGAGATCGAATGCCAGGGCACGCTGATCATCAGCCCCCAGGCTCGCGTGCGCAGCGGCATCAGCGCCCACAACGTGATCATCAATGGCGATTACGAGGGCGACGTCGACTGCGGCGGGCGCTTCGAGATCGGCTCAACCGGTCGCGTCAAGGGCCAGGTCAAGACGCAGGTCCTGGTGGTCAAGGAGGGGGCCCACTGGGAGGGCTCCGTGGTCATGACCCACGAGGCCTCCGCCCCGCGCGCGGCAGCCCCCACCCAGCAGGCGTCGCAGGGCGGCAAGAGCCAGGCGGCCCAGCCGGTGAGCGCTGGCGCGGCCTCCGGTCAGGGCTCGATCTTCAGCAAGTCGGAAGCCGCCCCCAGCGGCGATCGCACCGCCACGGGACCGGGAACCGGCAACAACGGGCAGTAGGGCCCGGGCGGAAGCCGGGAGAGCGCCCCCGGTCCTGGTCGAGGTCACGCGCGGGGATCGCATCGAGTCGCGCCATCGCGGCTGGCTGACCGTCGTGTCGGCCGCCGGCAAGGCGGTGGCGTCCGTTGGCGATCCGCGGGCCTTCGCCTTCATCCGCTCATCGGCCAAGCCGTTTCAGCTGGCGCCATTCGTGGCCTCCGGCCGCTTCGACGCCTATGACTTTCCGGCTCCAACCGAGGCGCTGGCCATCATGGCCGCCTCGCATTCCGGTGAGGACCGGCACGCGCGCACCGTGCAGGCCATCCTTCGCGCGGGCGGCCTGACCCGCGATGTGCTCGCCTGCGGCACGCACCGTCCGTTCGACCGCGAGACGGCCGATCGCCTGATCCGCGACGGCGAGCCGCCCTCACCGCTCCGCCACAACTGCTCCGGCAAGCACGCCGGCATGGCCCTGCACGCCAAGGCAGCCGGGTGGCCGGTCGAGACGTACTGGGAACCGGATCATCCGGTGCAGCAGCTGGCGCTCGACACGGTCGCCACCCTGACCGATGTGCCGCGCGACAAGATCGCCCTGGCCACCGACGGCTGCGGCGTGGTCACCTTCGGCGTTCCGCTGCGCGGCCTGGCCCTGGCCTTCGCCCGGCTGGCCGATCCGTCCGGCGTGGAAGACCCGCCACTGCGCGCGGCGCTGGAGCGGATCCGCGACGCGATGATGGCGCACCCCGAGCTGGTCGGCGGCGAGCGGCGAAGCCTGGATACCAGCCTCATGCGCGCGGCGCCCGGCGCTCTCGTCTCAAAGGGCGGCGCCGAGGGCGTGCAGGCGGTGGCCATCCTTGGCGACGAGCCACGAGGGCTGGCGATCAAGGTGGAGGACGGCGATGCGGTCCATCGCGCACGCAACGCGAGCACCGTGGCAGCCCTGCGGCAGCTGGGCGTGCTCGACCAAGAGGCCGTCGACGGGCGCCTGGCCGAGTTCGCGGCACCTCCAATCGTCGACCCGCGCGGCACGCCATCCGGCGCGGTGCGGGCCGCGCTCGCGTTGAGCTGAGCCGTTGGTGCGCTACGTGGCCCTGGGCGACTCCTACTGCATCGGCACCGGGGTCGAACCCGAGCAGGCTTGGCCCCGCCAGCTGGTGGCCCGGCTGGCGGACCTTGACCTTGACCTGGTCGCCAACCTGGCGGTCAACGGATGCACAGCCGGTGACGTGGCGACCGAGCAGATGCCCGACCTGGAGTCCCTGGCGCCGGAGCTGGCGAGCCTGCTGGTAGGCGTCAACGACGTGGTGCGTGGCGTGCCGGAGGAGCGCTACGGCGCGCGCGTCTCCGAGATCCTGGACGGCATGCTGGAGCTGCTGCCGGCGTCGCGCGTGTTCGCCGTGGCCACGCCGGACTACACGGCCAGCCGGCAGGGCGGCGCCTATGGGGTGCCGGAGCAGCAGCGGGCCGCGGTCCTGCGCAACAACGAGATCCTGCGGGGCGCCTGTGAGTACCGTGGGATCGCCTTCGTGGCGGACACGTTCGAGATCAGCGCCGAGATCTCCGGCAGCGCCGGTATGCTCGCCGCGGACGGTCTGCACCCGAGCGGGGAGCAGTACGCGCACTGGGTCGACGCGATCGAACCGGCGGTCCGGGCGATGCTGGCGCTACCATCCGACGACCGATGACCGAGACGAGCGAGCAACCTATCCGCGCGCGCATGGCGCCCAGCCCCACCGGGCCGCTGCACATCGGCACGGCGCGGACGAGCCTCTACAACTACCTGTTCGCCCGCCATTTCGGTGGGACGTACGTGTTGCGCATCGAGGACACCGATCTGGCACGCGGCACGGCGGACTTCGAGCGCGACATCATCGACAACCTGCATTGGCTGGGCATCACCTGGGATGAGGGGCCGCAGGTGGCCGAGGGCGAGGACATCGGTCCATTCGGACCCTACCGCCAGAGCAACCGCTCGGCGCTGTATGCCGCAGAAGCGGCTCGGCTGCTCGCGTCCGGGGGCGCCTACCACTGCTGGTGCACGCCGCAGGAGCTGGAGGCCGTTCGCCGCGAGCAGGAGGCCGCGAAGGAGGCGCCCCGCTACAACGGTCGCTGCCTGCGCCTGACCGATGCGGAGCGCGCGCAGTTCGTCGCCGAGGGCCGACAACCGGCGATCCGCTTCAAGGTGGCGCCCGAGGTGGTGCGCTTCGACGACCTGATCCGCGGCGAGGTCGAGTTCGACAACAGCCTGCTCGGCGACTTCATCATCGTGCGCGGCGATGGCACGCCGCTGTACCACTTCGTGGTGGTGATCGACGACGAGAAGATGCGGATCAGCCACGTCCTCCGGGGCGAGGACCACCTCTCGAACACGCCGAAGCACATCGCCCTGATCCGGGCGCTCGGCTACCGCGAGCCGCAGTTCGGGCACATCCCGCTGATCCTGAACGCCGATCGTTCGAAGATGAGCAAGCGCAAGTCACAGACGTCGGTCACCGCCTACCGCGACGAGGGCTACCTGCCGGAGGCCATGGTCAACTTCCTCGCCTTCCTGGGCTGGAGCCCGGGGACCGAGGAGGAGATCTTCACGCTGGACGACCTGATTGCCCGCTTCGACCTGGCGCACGTCCACAAGGGCGGCGCCATCTTCGACAAGGATCGGCTGGACTACCTGAACGGCATCTACATTCGCAGCCTGACCGATGAACAGCTGGCCCTGCGCCTGCGTCCCTTCCTGCCCGATGGGCTGGACGACGAGGCCGTTCTACGGGTGGTGCCGCTCATCAAGGAGCGGCTGGTGAAGCTGGCCGATGCGCGCGAGCTGGTTGCGTTCCTGACCGAGACCGATGACGAGGTAGCAGCCCGGTACGACGTCGCGGCGCTGGTGCCCAAGGGCCGCTCCCTGGCCGACGCCGCGACGGCGCTGCAGGCCGCCCGCGAGGTGCTCGCCGAGCTGACCGCGGCCGACTTCGCGGCGGACGTGCTCGAGGGCCGCTGCCGAGCAGAGGCGGAACGGCTGGGCTGGAAGGCGGGCGACTTCTTCCGCCCGCAGCGCGTCGCCATCACGGGGCGCAGCGTGTCGCCGCCGCTGTTCGGTTCGATGGAGCTGCTGGGCCGCGATCGCGTGCTGGCCCGGCTGGATGCCGCCCTGCGCAAAGCGACCCTGCAGGAGTCTCTGGCGTGACCGAGCCCGGCCTGGGCGAGCTGCTGGAGATGAGCCTCCTGGTGCCCATTCGGTCCAGCAACGGGCAGGCGGTTGACCCCCTCCGCGTGCCGGTCGATGCCATGCGCCACGGCGCCGACGAGGGAGGTCGCTTCCTGGCGGCCTATACCTCCCCGGATGTCTTCCGGGAGTTCGGCCCGCCGGGCAGCGATGCGATCGAGCTGCCGGCGCGCGACGTCTTCGCCCGTGCCGAGGCGGCCGGCGAGCGCGTGGTCATCGATCCCGGCGCGCCGGCGCAGATCGAGGTGCCGGCTTCGGTGCTGCCGTTCCTGGCGGCAGGCATCGATCCCACCACGCCGGAGGCCATGCGTGCGCGCCGCCCCTACGGCGAGCTGCCGCCGCTCGAGGCTCCGAACGAGGTGCCGCAGCCTTTCGGCGGGGAGCTGCAGCGCGCGCTGGCCGAGATGCCGCAGGTCGATCGAGCGTGGGTGCTGCGCGCGGGAACGGGCTGGACGGTGGGCATCCTGCTGGCGGACGGCGCCGACCTGGCCTCCTTCGACGAAGTGCGCAACCGCCTGCACGCGTTGGCGAACGAGCACCTGGCCGGCCACCGCGACCTGGCCGTGACCGACCTCTCGGCCGCCACCGTGCGTGAGGCGTATGAGTCGGTGGCGGGGCCGTGGTACGTGCGGCCGGCGGACAAGCCGAAGGGCATCATGGGCCGCCTCTTCGGCGAGTAGCTAGGGCGTCAGCACGATCCGGCCCTTCACCTTGCCGGCCAGCAGCCGGTCATGGGCCGACCGAGCCTTGCGCAGCGGCATGCGCTCCACCGACCAGCGCAGCCGGCCCCGCGACGCCAGGCGCACCACCTGGCGCAGGTCGGCCAGCGAGCCCCAGGCGGTGGTGGTGGCGTAGGCCTCGACCGGCGGTCGGTCGAAGCCGAACGAAAGGTGACCACCCGCCTCTCCGACGAGCGAGATCAGGCCTCCCGGCTCGACGTTGCGTGCCGCGTAGTCCAGCGTCTCGTCCGTCCCCACGAAGTCGAACACGACGTCCGCGTGGCCGCCCAGGCCCAGCGCCACCAGCGACTCGTCGCCGGCCAACAGGCCAAGGTCGGCCCCCAGCTCGGCGGCCAGCGTCAGCTTGTCCGGGTCGAGCTCGCGCACCGCGATGGTCAGGTCGGGCAGGCGGCGCAGGTACTGGATGGCGAACTGGCCGAGCCCACCAAGGCCGATCAGCAGCACCCGCGTCCCCGGCGCCAGCCAGGGCGTGGCGCGCGTTACCGCGCGGTAGGGCGTGAGCCCGGCGTCGGCAAGCGGCGCCGCCTCGACCGGGTCCAGCTCGCGCAACGGCACGAGGTACCGGGCGCTCGGCACGAGCACCTGTTCGGCGTAGCCGCCGTCGCGCTGGAAGCCCGGTGCCTCGCTCCACTCGCAGCGCTGCTCTTCGCCACGCGCGCACTCGCGGCAGGCGCCGCAGCCCCAGCCGCCGTAGATGAGGACCGGGTCGCCGATCCGCACGCGCGCGCGGCGCATCGGTCCAGCCGCCTGCGGCCCGGCAGCATCCAGCCAGCCGGCAATCTCGTGGCCGAGCGTCAGGGGTCGTGTTACCCGGAGCCGATCGGTCCGGGCGATGTGCAGGTCGGTGTGGCAGACGCCACAACCGGCAACCCGGACGCGCACCTCTGCGCCCTCCGGAATTGGCTCCGGGACGTTCTCGATCCGCAGCGGCTCGCCGGCGATGTATGTTCGAACGGCGAGCATGGGTCAGACGACCGGCCGAGGCTCAGGTCGGCGGGTTGATGGCCTCGACGAGGCGCGCCACCAGGCCGCGCGGCTCGGCGCGGGGCACCACGTCCAGGATCTCGCCGTCCACCGAGACCGCGAAGGCCGTCGGCTCGGCGTTGACGTTGCCGCGCTCGTTGCGGATCGGGATGCCCAGCAGCTCCACCGCGGTGCGCCGCTCGTCGCAATACAGCAGGTAGGGCAGCTGCAGCTCCGCCACGTAGGCCGCCTGCTGCGCCTCGGAGTCGGTGGTCACCGTCACCAGGCCGATGCCCGCCCGTTCAAGGCGCGGATACGCCTCGGCCAGCATCGTCGCCATCAGGTCGCCAACGGCCCGCTTCGCGCCCTTCAGCGACGGTCCGGCAAAGAACACGACGATCGACGGTGACTTGGACACGAAGGTGCGCAGGTTGAGCAGATAGCCATCGGTGGCCCGCAGCCCGACCGACGGCATCTGCTCGCCGATCGAGACCCGCAGGCCGGAGGCAGTGAGGGTCACGAGCCGATTGTAGAGGCTGCTGCCCGCCGCGGGCCCAGCCGCAGCCAGGCGCCCGTGCGGTGCACCAGTCCTTCGCGCTCCAGCCGGTCGAGCGCGTGGTCGCCGGCCAGTGCGCGCGCCCGGGCCATCGTGATGGCGTGGCCGGTGGCGGCGGACAGCTCGCGAAGCAGCCGGCCGCGCACGAAGCGCTCGGAGCTGGCGAAGGCTGGCTGGCGTGGCACGGGCACGCGCGCGGCCACGTCCCGCGATGGGCAGCCGTTACGAACGGGACAGGTCGTACAGGCCGGTCGCCGCGCCATGCAGACCATGGCGCCGAACTCCATGCTGGCGTGCATCCAGGCCGCGGCCTCCGCGGGAGTCGTCTGCGAGTCGGCGCCGGCCAGCGCGTCCGCCATCGCCTGCAGCTGCACCGGTGCGGTTGCGGCCGGGAGGCCGAAACGGCGGACCAGCCAGCGGCGGACGTTGGTGTCGACCGCTCCCACCGGCCGCCCGAACGCGAGCGCCGCCACCGCCCGGGCGGTGTAGCGGCCGACCCCGGGCAGCGCCTCCAGCCCGTCGGTCGTCGCCGGCCAGCCATCCGCAGCCAGCTGCGTTCCCGCTCGTTGCAGTGCCAGGGCGCGGCGGTTGTAGCCGAGCCCGGACCAGGCCGCCAGCACCTCGGCGGTCGGTGCCGTGGCCATGGCCTGGGGGGTCGGGAAGCGGTCCAGGAAGCCGGGGAAGCGATCTGCCACGCGCGCCGCCTGCGTCTGCTGGAGCATCACCTCGCTGACCAGGACCGCCCACGGATCGGTCGTCCGGCGCCAAGGCACGTCCCGCGCGGCGCCGGCGTACCACCTCAGGATGCGGTGGCGGACGCTGCGCGCGCTGCGCCGGTTGATCGGTCCGAACAGAGCGCCGCGTGTCATGCGCCTGAGCCTACGCGAAGCGATTGGTTTGCCGTAGAGTTCCGGGCTGAGCCGAAACTCACCGCCGCCCGGAGGATCACTCGTGACGCGCGTTCGCCTCGCCACCCTGGCCACCCTCGTCCTTAGCTTGACGATCCTGCTGCCGAGCGCCGCA
>DATEOS010000014.1:0-5410 GCA_035273815.1 Candidatus Limnocylindria bacterium | reverse complement strand
TCGCGCCGCTGAATCGGCATGGGCATCGGAGAAGGGAACGATCTCAGGCGTGCGGGGCATGGGAGCCGCGAGGATAGCGCGTCAGCCGATGCTGACGGCACCGTCCTGGCTGATGGTCACGCGGTCGCCGGTCCGGAACCGGCCCAGATCGGCCACCTCCAGCACGAGGATCGGAATCTGTACCTGGTACAGCTCGTCGGCGACGGCGGCGCCCACCGCCAGGATGAGGTCTGGTGTCCCCAGCACGATCGCGGCAGGCGCCGCGCCGGCTCGCGCCGCCTCCGCCAGGACGGATGAGGAGGAAGAGGAGCCGCGCGCCTCGGCCATGACCAGGACCCGACCCGCCACCGAAGCGCCGCGTTGCGGATGCCGTGGCTCGATCACGACACCGGTCGCCGGATCAAGACCACCCCACAGCGACAGCGGCTGGTCCAGCACGATCGCTTCGGCGGTCGCCGTCCCGGGCGCGAGCACGCGGCCGCTCACGGTGGTGGGCATCAGGCTTCGCCCCACACCGCCGGATCGCGCCAGACGCGCCCGTCGATTGCCGAGCGCACGCATTCCTCGCGGGAGCCGAAGATGACCTGCGCACCGATATTGGCCGGCGCGTACCAGGCCCACTTGGCGGACTCGGTCATCGTCGGCAGTGGCGTCGGCCGCAGCACCGGCCCCAGGTAGCTGCAGGTGTCCACCAGCAGCTCTGCGCCTGCATTTCGGAGGCGCCCCGCCGTCCCGTCTGCCTCTGCCTGGGCGAGGACGTCGCGTCCCGTCGAGACCAGCAGCTCGACCCCTTCGGCGGCGCGATCCCGGTGCAGCAGGGTTGCGATCTCTCGCAGCTCGGTCAGCGAGGCGTGTGGAGTGCCCAGCGAGACTGCCCCGATGGGCGTGCCAGGCACGGCGACCTCTGCGCTCGTCAGCGCGTCCCTGGCCTGGCGCAGCTCGCGCAATCCGATCACGTCGAGCTCCTCGGGCTCGTAGCCGCCAAGGGCGGCCTCGAGCGTTGGCGCCTCCGGCGTGGAGCCAACCACGTGGAACATCGCCACCGCGCCGGATGAAGCAGCCGCGGCCGCCACTGATTTGAGCCGATCCTCCGGTTGATGGGGTGGAAGGCCCGTAATTGCCACGACCCGGCTACCGGCGCGACGCCCGAGGACGATCCCAAGGGGCGGGTAAAGCGCATCCGACGAACGCAGGCGCTCCGGGACGTCCGAGCCGATGCGCAGCGCCACCGTGGCGCGGCGCGCGTCGTCGCGGTGCAGCCCGGCATCCGGCACGCGGCCCAGCACCGCGCAGGCGATATCGGTGAAATCGCCGTAGCGTTCCGTGCGGGCACCGATCACCGCGTTGCAGAAGGCGATGGCGTTCGACTCCGCCCACGCCACCTGCTCGCCGAAGGCCGGCCGCGCGTCGGCCAGCTGGTACGGCGCGCAGGTGAACGTCGGCCGGCAACCCAGCGACCGATACGCATCCATCAGCACCTTTCCGCGCTCCGCCACCTCGCGGGAGCCATGCCACAGCTCAGGGTGCAGGAGGTCCAGCGTCCCGACGTTCAGCGTGGTCGGCACCGCCACGCGGGCTCCGCCATCGACCAGACGTCGGACGAAGTCGATCGTCGCCTCGCCGTGATAGAGGCACGAGTCCACATGCGCCCGGGTGATGGGGATCAGGCGCTCGGCGTCCAGCGCCTCCGCCGCGCGCACCACCAGGCGGGCGGCCAGCGCCGCCCCCTCGCCGCGGTCGCCGGCCAGCATGGAACGCTCGTGCTCGTCGAGCGCCAGGGTCATGCGCCCAGCGACCCTGCCTCCTCGGCCTCGATGCGCGCGATCTTCTCCACCCGCGGCACATGACGGCCGCCCTGGAAGGTGGCGCCCAGGAACTCGCGCACGCAGGCGCGCGCCACCTCGGTCCCCACGATCCGCGCGCCGAAGGAGATGACGTTGGCGTCGTTGTGCTCGCGCGCGAGGCGCGCCACGACCGGGTTCGTGGCCTGCACGCAGCGGATGCCGCGGACCTTGTTGGCCACGATCGCCTCGCCCGTGCCGCTGCCGCCGATCACGATCCCGAATTCGAAGTCACCACGGGCCACCGCGCGGGCGACCGGCGCGATGAAATCGGGGTAGTCGACCGGCTCGTCATTGAACGTGCCGAAGTCGCGGTACTCGACGCGCATCTCGTCGAGCAGGCTGCAGAGGTCTCCCTTGAGCGAGAACCCGGCATGGTCGGAGCCGATGGCGACGCGCATTCGCGTCAGTCTATCGGTGCCGGAGCCAGCTCCACGACCTCGGCCAGCATCGCCGGCGTCACGGGGCCGGGGCGCAGGATGCGGGCCGGCGTGACGCTCAGGTCGAGCACCGTGGACGGCGTTCCGCCGGGGACGCGGCCGCCATCCACCACGGCGGCCAGGCCGTCCGGCTGCGTCGCGAATGCGATCAGCACGTCATCGGCATCCAGCGTGTCCGGCTCATTGCTGATGTTGGCGCTGGTGACGTACATGGGACCGGCCGTCGCCAGCAGGTCGAGCGCCACCCGGTGGTCGGGCGCCCGGAAGGACTGCGTCCCATCCGCCTCGAAGCGCGAGGGCAGCACGAGGCTGAGCGCCCCGGGCCAGAACCGCTCCGTGAGGGCGGTGGCGCGGCCGTCCACGACCCAGGCCTCGGCATCCACCTCCGGCAAACCGCCGAGCAGGATGGCGACGCGCTTCTCCGCCGGGCGGCGCTTGAGGGCGAAGATGGATTCGATCGCCTCCGGGCGCGCGACCGCACACCCCAGGCCGTAAACGGTGTCGGTCGGGAAGGCCACCAGCCCGCCGCCCCCAAGGATGTCGGCTGCCGCGGCCAGGCCGTCGGTCGTGGCCGGCAGGCGGTCCGTCATGCGCGCTCGATCCGAACCACGCGCTGGATGCCGGCCAGGTCCGGCAGGCTGCTCACTCGCACCGGGATTGGCAGCGCTTCCGCCGCCCCGCGCACGGCGTCGGCCTGGTCGTGCCCGATCTCCAGGAGCGCCACGCCGCCGGGCGCCAGCTGGAACGGCAGCCCCGCCAGCAGGCGGCGCAGCAGGTCCAGGCCATCCACTCCGCCGTCCAGGGCGAGTGCGGGCTCGAAGCGCAGGCTGCCTGCGCCGGCCGCCACCTCGTCGCTGGGAACGTAGGGAAGGTTCGCCACCAGCAGGTCCGGCAGCTGCGGCGCCGGTAGCACGCTGACCTCCAGCAGGTCGCCCAGCCCCAGGCTGACCAGGCCGGCGACACCGTTGGCTGAGAGGTTCTCGGCCGCCAGCTCCAGCGCCTCTGGCGAGATGTCGGTGGCGCCCAGGCGCAGCCGTCCCAGTGCCAGGGCGGTCCTGAAGCGGAGCGCGACCGCGACCGCGACCGCGCCGCTGCCGGTGCCGACCTCCCAGGCGGCAATCGGCTCGTCGTCGCGGACCAGTCGTGCCGCAATCTCGTCGATGGCGGCCTCGGCCAGCAGCTCAGTCTCGGGCCGGGGGATCAACGCTCGCCGGTCCGTCGCGATCCGGAGCGATAGCCATTCCTTGAAGCCGCGGATGTAGGCGATCGGCTCGCCGCCTGCGCGGCGCTCCACCCAACCCCGCAGCCGGACGACGTCCGCGCCCTCGAGGCGCGCCTCCGGGTGCGCGTGCAGCCAGGTGCGGTCCCGGCCGAAGGCGTGGCTGACCAGCAGCTCCGCATCCAGCCGCGGAGATGGCGAGCCGGCCACCCCGAGCGCCTTGGCCGCCTCGCCCAGCAGGGCCGCGGCATCGCGAGCTGCATCCGGTGCCATTGCCCCGGCCGGTGGCCCAACCACCGTCAGCCGTCCTCCCCCGCGCCCACCGCCGCCAGGCGCGCGGCCTGATCGGCCTCCGCCAGCGGATCGATGAGCCGGTCCATGTCCCCTTGCAGGAGGCCGGGCAGGTTGTGGACGGTGATCCCGATGCGATGGTCGGTGACCCGGTCATCCGGATAGTTGTACGTCCGGATCTTCTCCGAGCGCTCGCCACTGCCGACCTGGGAGCGCCGCTGCTCACCGCGCTCCTCCGCCTGGCGCTGCTGCTCCATCTCGAGCAGGCGCGCCCGCAGCACTGCCATGGCCTTGGCCTTGTTCTTGTGCTGGCTCTTCTCGTCCTGGATGGCGACCACCATGCCGGTCGGCAGGTGGGTAATGCGCACCGCGGAATCGGTGGTGTTGACGCTCTGCCCGCCCGGCCCGCTGGACCGATACACATCGATCCGCAGGTCCTTCTCGGGAACCTCGATCTCCACCTCGTCCGCCTCCGGCAGGACCGAGACCGTCGCCGTGGAGGTGTGGATGCGACCCTGAGCCTCGGTGACCGGCACGCGCTGCACACGATGCACGCCGCTCTCGTACTTCAGGCGGGAATAGGCGCCGGCGCCCCTGATCTCGGCGATCGCCTCCTTGAAGCCACCGCCGGCGCTCTCCGAGGACGAAAGCAGCTCCAGGCGCCAGCGCCGGCCGTCGGCATAGCGGGCGTACATGCGGTACAGGTCGGCAGCGAACAGGGCCGCTTCGTCACCGCCGGTGCCGGCGCGGACCTCCAGGATCACGTTGCGCTCGTCGTTCGGATCGCGCGGGACCAGGAGCACGTGCAGCTCCGCCTCCAGCTCGGCGGCGCGGGACTCCAGGGTGGCCAGCTCGTCGCGTGCCATGGCGCGCACTTCCTCCTCCGGATCGTCCGCCAGCTGCCGTGTCGATACCAGCGAAACCTGCACCTCGTCCCAGGCGCGGATGGCGTTGACGACCGGTTCCAGGCGAGCCAGCTCGCGTCCCAGCTCCGTCAGGCGCGCGACGTCCAGCCCGGGGGAGGCCATCTCGGTCGCCAGCTCGTCGTATCGGGCCTCGATCTCGCGCAGGCGCTCGATCATGGGGTTGGCGTCAGCGGTCAGGGCAGGACGCCCGTGCCCGGGTCGACCACCGCGGCCGTCGGCGCGACCGCCGGCGTGCCGGCCGCCCGATCGGAGGCGAGGCACGACTCCAGGGAGGCGATGCTGACCTCCAGCATGCCGTGGTCCGGCGGTCGGGTGGTCAGCGATTGCAGCCACAGGCCGGGCCGATAGATGGCGCGCACCAGGCGGTTGCCGTAGTGGCTGGCCCCGAACCGGACGAGCTCGTAGGCGACCGATGCAATCAACGGCACCATGGCGATCCGCGACAGGAACAGCAGCGGCAGCGGGACCCCGGTGCGCGGGATGAAGCTGAAGAAGAAGATGCTGATCACCACCACGATGAGCAGGAAAGTGGTCCCGCACCGGGTGTGGGCAGTCGAGAACCGATCGACTTCTTCCGGGGTCAGCGGCGCATCGGCCTCGTGCGCGCTGATGGCCTTGTGCTCGGCGCCGTGATAGGCGAAGACGCGCTTGATTTCGCCCATTATGCCGATCAGCCCGATGTAGGCCACGAAC
>DATEOS010000013.1:0-2583 GCA_035273815.1 Candidatus Limnocylindria bacterium | reverse complement strand
CTGAAGGCGAACCAGAACATGCTGGACCTGCAGGAGGAGCTCACCACGACCGAGAACCGGATCGCCTTCGCCCGCCAGGCCTACAACGACGCGGTGATGGCGTACAACAACCGGCGGCAGGTCATCCCCTCCTCGTTCATCGCGGGCCCGTTCGGGTTCGGCCCGGCGGCACTGTTCGAACTGGACGATCCGCAAGAACGCGCGACACCGGACGTCTCCTTCTAGCCTGCGGGGATCGCGATGAACTTCTTCGAGCGGCAGCGGCAGGTCCGGCGGATGTCCACCCGCCTGGTCATCCTCTTCGTGGTCGCGGTCATCGGCATCATCGCCGTGGTCGACCTGGCCGCCGCTCTCGCATTCGGGCGGAAGACCGACACCCCGGCCCAACTCGCCGGGATCATCATCACGGTCAGCCTGCTGACGCTGGTGGCGATCGTACTGGCGGCCGGCTTCCGCATGCTGTCGCTGCGCGGCGGCGGTGGCGTGGTGGCCCGCGGGCTGGGCGGCGTGCTGGTCCCGCAGGACACGGCCGATCCGCAGCTGCGCCGCCTGCGAAACGTGGTCGAGGAGATCGCGATCGCCTCCGGTACCCCGGTGCCGGAGGTTTACCTGCTGCCGCACGAGGAAGCCATCAACGCGTTCGCCGCCGGTTGGTCCACATCGGACGCCGCAGTGGCGGTGACGAAGGGCGCATTGGAGCGGCTCAACCGGACCGAGCTGCAGGGTGTCATCGCGCACGAGTTCAGCCACGTCGTCAACGGCGACATGCGCCTCAACATCCGGCTGATGGGCCTGCTGTTCGGCATCCTGTTCCTGTCCATCATCGGCCGGACGCTGACCTACACCGGCCTCATCGGGGGCGGCGACCGGCGCGACGGCGACCGCAACAGCGGCAACCCGTTGGCCATCCTCGGTTTCGCGCTGCTCATCGCCGGCTTCGTTGGGGTACTGGTCGGCCGGCTCATCAAGGCCGCCGTGTCCCGCCAGCGGGAGTACCTCGCCGACGCCTCCGCGGTCCAGTTCACCCGCCAACCCAGCGGCCTGGTCGGGGCGCTGGCGAAGATCGCCGGGCTGGAAGTCGGATCCAAGCTGCGCAACCCGCGCAGCGAAGAGGTCGGGCACATGCTCTTCGGCTCCGGGGCGAAGCTCGACTCGTGGTTCGCCACCCACCCGCCGCTGCTGGAGCGCATCAAGGTGCTGGACCCGGCGTTCGACACCTCGCAGCTGCAGAACCTGTCCCGGCAGTGGGCCGCGCACCCGCCGCAGGGGCTGGAGGAGGACATCTCCCTCGGCCTCGCGCCGGCGCCCGCCGCTCCGTTGCCGGCAGCTACGACCAGGGTGCCGGCCACGGAGTCCACAGTGGTCGCCGGCATCGGTACGCAGGGGTCGTTCGCCAAGGCCGAGGAGCTCATCGGCCAGCTCCCGCTGGACCTGCTCGACCGGGCCCGCCACGCCGAGACCGTGGTGCCGCTCGTCCTCGGACTGCTGCTCTCGGACAACCAGGACGCGCGCACGGCCCAGCACGCGCTGCTCACCGCCCGGTACGGCAAGGAGCTCGCCGACGCCGCCTGGACCGAGGCGAACGCCATGACCACCCTGCACCCGTTGCTGCGGCTGCCCCTGGCCGAGCTGTCGTTCCCGGCCCTGCGCCAGCGATCCGACCGGGAACGGTCCACTGTGGTCACCATCGTGTTCGACCTGATCCACGCCGACGGCCGGATCACGCCGTACGAGTACTGCCTGTCGCGGCTGATCACCGGCGAGCTGACCGCGTCGATGCAGCCGCAGTCGAGCTGGCGGTCCGATCGGCGGCGGCTAACCCAGTCCCCGGCCGCGGTAGCGCTGCTCCTCGCGGTGCTGGCCCGGGCCGGCAACGCCGATCCCGCCGCCGCCGAGCACGCCTACCGCACCGGACTGGACCGCGTGCTGCCCGGCACCACCATCCCGTACGCCCCGCCGGCGCAGGGCGTGACCGCACTGGAGACCGCGTGGCCTTCGCTGATTGGACTGTCCCCTGAGGACACCCAGCGCCTGGTCGCCGGTGTGGTGGCGGTCATCTCGGACGACGGCATGACCACCATCACGGAGATGGAACTCCTCCGCACCATGTGCGCCGTCCTCCACTGCCCCCTCCCTCTCTGACCCGTCCCCGGGGTGCAACACCTCGTGATCACGTGGGATTGCAAGGCCTATGACCCTGGTAATCCCAAAGGATCAAGCGGATTCGGAGACCGGGGAGTCGGTGGGGGCGCCCTGCAGGAGCGCCTCTGCCAGCCGGTCCCGGGTACGCAGGGCGTTGCGCCAGCCCCTCACCAGCGTGGTGATCGTGCGGGGCTCCCCGTCCGCCGAACGCGAGCGCGACCGCCTGGTCGTCCGCCTCCTGCGCGTCGGCGAGGACGTGGCCACCGCCTCCACCGTCCAGGGCCGCCCCAGGAGCACCCGGGCCGCGGTGGCCAGCAGGAACAGGAGCAGCAGCACGAAGATATCCAGCACGACCAACAGCAGCGGCAGCAACAGGAACCAGAACGCGAAGCCGAACACGACGAGGCCGACCAGGATCAGCAGGCCCAGCACCAGGTCGTC
>DATEOS010000012.1:0-3674 GCA_035273815.1 Candidatus Limnocylindria bacterium | reverse complement strand
GACGCCGACTGCCATCGCCGCGCTCGTCGGTCCGTAGGATGTGAGCGAGCTGGCCAGACGATCAGGGCCGCGATAGGCCAGGCTGGCGGGGTTGGTCACGTACTCGGCGCTGGCCGGCACCAGGACCAGGAGCCAGTAGCCGGCAATGGCGAGGAGGCCGAGCCCCAGCGGAAGCAGTACAACGGTGAGCCGCCGCCAGCCCATGTCGCGCCGCGGAACGACGGCCAATGCGGCCGCGAACAGGCCGACCGGAACGGCGATCATGCCCGTCGCGACGTGCGAGAGCACCGCGAGGGCCAGGGCTGCTACACCGGCAAACCACCAGCGGCGCTCCACCTGCGGTGCGTGGGCGGCCTGGACGAAGGCCACGACGGTCAAACCCATGAACATGACGGCAGCCGCCTGGAGGAGGCCGCCGAAAGCAAACAGCTCCAGGAACCGGTCCGTGATGACAAAGCCGATCACGAGGCTCAGGACGCCCGCCCATCGGTTCTGCAGCAGCGTGGCGCCAAGCAGATAGAAGGTCGCCAGGAGGCCCGCAAGCAGGAGCCCGTTCAACACTTCCAGCGCCATCACGGGGTCCGGCACGACCAGTTGGATCGCTGCCAGCAGGACGGGCACAAATGGAGGCAGGGCGGCCACGTCGCGGTAGTCCGGGATCGGTTGGCCAAGGTAGAAGCGAGAAGCCATTAGCCACTGGCCGTAGTCGCCGCGGGCTGCGATCGGCGTGCTCATGACGATGGCGATCAAGCTCACGCCGACGGCAACCGCGATAGCCACGGGCAGCCGACGCTGGACCTCGGCCTCACTGGGGCGCCAGCGCGGCAGGGCGGCCAGCCGTGGCCGGCTCAGGGCCGGATCGGTGGCCGTCATGAGGTGCTTTCAGCGCTTGGAATGGGAGTGATAGCGGCGACTGGTCCTCGGTAAAGGGTTTCCATCCGGTCGGCCAGGTGCTCCCAGTCACGGTTCATGCCGGTCGCGCGAGCGGCCTGACCCATCGCTTGGAGGCGACCCGGATCGGCAAGTGCGGTGGCCAGTGCATCCGCCAGCGCGGCTGCTGTCGGCGTGACCACCAGACCGTCAACGCCATCCCGGATGAGGTCGGCGGCGCCACTGTGCGGGCTGCGCACCACAACGGGCACGGTGCCGGCGGCCTGCGCCTCGGCCACGGCCATGCCGAACCCCTCGCGGATCGATGGCAGCACCAGGAGCCTGGCGGCCTTGATGCGGCCGTAGGTCTCGGCGGCCTCCAGGTGGCCGTGGAACCGCACGCGATCCGCGATGCCCAGCGCGACGGACCGCGCCTGCAACGCGCCGGCCTCTGGTCCGGACCCGATGATCGAGTAGCTCACGCCGGGCACGCGGTGGGCGACCCGGGCGGCGGCGTCCAGGAGCAGGTCGACCCGCTTCTCGTCGATCAAGCGGCCCACGTACACGACATCCGCCGGATCGCCAGGGAGCGGCGCCGCATCGATCTCGGGCAGGCTGATGCCGTTGGGCACGACCTGCACCCGGCCGTCCGGTAGAGCCAGCTGCGCAGCTGTGAAGTCGGAGACGGCCACGACATCGTCGCCCAGCCGGCGACATGCCGACTCGAGCGCCATGGCCACCCGCGCCACCATCGGCCGCTCCGGCAGATAGGTGCGCCAATGCTCACCCCAGAACTCGTGCCAGGTCGCCGTCAGGCGCGTCCCGGTCAGCCGCGAGGCGAGCCAGGTGGAGACGAGCGGCAGGTAGGGCGTGGCAGAACAGTCGATGACGTCCCATTTGCCGCGCAGCAGTACCGGCAGCGCGCGCGCGCTGAAGGCCGCCGCCTCACGAATGGTCCGTTTGCCATCGGTCCCGTACAGGGCCGGCGGCTTGCCAACGCCGTGCAGCGTCAAGCCGTCGAGCGACTCGTCGGGCGCTCCGTTCCACCACGTCCAGCTGACCATGTGCACGTCGTGGCGCCGGCTCAGCCGCCGTGCGAGCTCGTGGTACCGCCGCTCGGCGCCACCCTTCACGTAGGGAAAGAGTGCGTCGTAGACGAAGGCGATCCGCAGGCGGCGGTCAGTCATGGCGACTGGATCGTCACCAGCAGGAAGGCGCCGAAGCCGAGCTCCGCGCCGACGATCATCAGGGTCTGGGCCAGCGCGGCCAGCTGCAGGCCGTCGATCTGGACCGCGTTGGTCGTCCACGCCCCGAACAGGGTCAGCTCCAGCACGAAGCCGGTGAAGAACAGCAGCGCGGCGATGCCCAGGACGACTTCGAGCTTGAACCAGCGCCGATACAGGCGCGACCAGTGATCCTCCGCAAGTAGGCCGCGTGAGACGCCGAAAAGCTTGGCGATGACCCCGAACAGCAGGGCATTGACGCCGATGGCCAGCAGGATCGTGCCGGCGAACACCGGGCGCCAGGTCAGCGGGCCGATCTGGATGCCCTCCGGGCTGGCGATCGCGATGGTGGTGGCGATAGCGCCGAGCACGATCAGCACGGCCCCGGGCAGCGTGAACAGGAAGTCGGGTGCCGCCAGGAGCAGGTAACGCAAATGGCGCCACCCATCGCGCACGGTGCTGAGCTTGCTTTCGCCACGCCGCACGGCATACGGCGCGGGGACTTCAACGATCTTGAACCCGGCCCGAGAAGCGCTCACGATCATCTCGGAGGCCATCTCCATGCCCGTCGAGCGCAGGCCGAGCCGTTCGGCAGCGTCCCTGCGGAACGCGCGCAGACCGCTCTGGCTATCGCCGATGCGGGTGCCGAAGAAGAGCCGGATGACGGCATTGATGATTGGGCTGCCCAGGTATCGATGTGCCCAGGGCATGGCGCCGGACGCGATCCCGCCGGAGAAGCGGTTGCCCAGCACCATGTCCGCGCCGTTGGCCAGCGGCGCCAGCAGCGGGTCCAGGTTCGAGAAGTCGTAGGTGTCGTCCGCGTCGCCCATGACGATGTAGTCGCCGCGCGCCTCCGAGAAGCCGCGGAGGTACGCCTGGCCGTAGCCACGTCGCCGCTCGTGGATCACCCTCGCGCCGGCGGCCGACGCGATCTCCGCCGAGCGGTCGGTCGACCCGTTGTCGACGACCACCACCTCTCCCACGGTGCCGGTACGGGCCAGCCAGCTCATCGCCTTCTCGACGCACGTGCCGACGGTTTCTTCTTCGTTCAGGCACGGCATGACGATCGACACGGTTGGCGTCGTCGACTCGGCCGTTCGGCTTGCCGCACCCTCGGGGATCGAGCGAACGGCAGCAGTTCCCATGGCCATCGGTCAGTCCTCCATGACGCGCGATGGCGCCCACGGTGGGCGCCATCGGTGTTCTTGCTGTCTCGACGCTAGGACGGGCAGTCGCCGTACTCGTCAGGCAGCACGTCGCCATGAGCCATGTGCGCGGGCACGGCGTTGTTCGAGACGTTGATCTCTACGAACTTGTGCGCGGCGGCATGGCAGATGGTGGACTTTCCCTGTGGTCCCCCGGCGAACACCGCACTGACGGCAAAAACGCCCAAGATGAGAGCGGGAACCACGATGGCCACAACCAGGTGTCTGAGATGTCTCAATACGTTGTCCTCCTGCGTGCGGCTAAACGTGGGCAGCGTGGCCACGCAGGTTGGCGGGTGGCTTCCTCGACCGGCAACCCTGACCTTCGGATACGAGGGCGCCGCCTAACGCGATTCGGTAGCCCGATCGCCGCCGG
>DATEOS010000011.1:0-3001 GCA_035273815.1 Candidatus Limnocylindria bacterium | reverse complement strand
TGGATGGGGCGGGCTCATCGCGACCGCCGTCCTGGTGCTCCTGATCGTGGGCGTCGCGGCGGGTGGCGGCTACTGGTACCTGCGGAACCAGGTCCCATCATCGGCGGCGGCCACCGCGCTGCCGGGGGGAACCAACCTGAGCGCGGAGCTGGTCAGCCTGTCGGCGCCCGAAGGCGATTCGCAGAGCCTCATCGCGAAGGCCGCGATCGGCGGCGCGGCGCCAGTGCCGGACACGACACTGGTGTACGTCATCGACTTGTCGCGCACCACGCTGGAAGGGCCCGGCTGTGGCGGCGATCCAAACCGCGACGGCCTGGTCGATACGCCGCTCGACTGCGAGATCGCGGCAGCAACCGCCCTGAACGCCCAGGCGGTGGGGAACGGCACGGTCGGGGCGGTGGGCCTGGTCGGCTTTGCGGGCGGCGCAACCACCGCCGACCTGTCGCCGGAGGCGGGGATCCAGGTCCTGATCGGGCCTGATCAGGATGATGACGACAACGGCGTCCCGAATGTCGTGGAGGCGCTGGAATCGGCGTACAGCGCGGAGCGCATCCAGCCGGTGGGCTTCAACGTCTTCACCCCGGTCACGACTCAGACCCGGTCGACGGAGTTCAGCGCCGGCGTGACCGCTGCCTGCGAAGTCATGGATGAGTCCGATACCCCCAATCGCCTGGTTGTCTTCCTCTCCGATGGCAGGAACCGAAGCGGTGACCCGCTGGCCAGTGTGCTGCCGTGCGGCGCGGCAACCGTGTTCCAGACCTTTGCCGCCGGAGCAGAGGCGCGCTGCGAGCAGGAGAGCGAGCTGGGCGGCCTGCAGGAAATCGCCGACCTGACCCATGGGCTCTGCATCACGGTCGTCGACCTGGCGCAGCTGCCGTCGATCCTGGAGTCGGTGGTGTCACCCCAGATCCTGCGCATCCAGCTCGTGCTGGATGGCGGCACGCCCACCGATATCAGTCGTGAGGTCTCGCCACAGCCACCGGAAGCAGGCCCCATCACGATCGACGTCGACTACGCGATCGACGCGCTGCCGGCCGGCGATCACGAGATCTGCATGACCGTGTTCGCCTCCGATGCCGGCGGCAATGACGAAGTCCAGTCCTGCGCGACGGTGGACGCCGCCGGAGGAAGGCTCACCTCCGACTAGTCGCAGGCCCGAACCCCGCCGCGGTCAACCCGACGCCGCCTGCAGTCCCAGGTCGATCGTCTCTCCCTGCCCTGCGCAAAACCCCTTGACGGGGGTGATTGCCCCTGTATGATGGCGCCCTGTGGTCCAAAGTGGGGCCAAATGGGGAGCAGTGGTAAGACACGAGCGCAATGGAACGGGCGTCATTCCTCACCGGCGAGTTCCGGCATGCCCTGGACGACCGAGGCCGCGTAGCGGTCCCGGCGCGGTTCCGTGGGCGGCTGGCAGCCGGCGCCACGTTGGCGCGCTGGCTCGACCGCTGCCTTGGCCTCTTCCCGCAGGACGAGTGGGAGGACCTGGCGGGGAAGCTGCGAGCGCTGCCACTGACCAACCCGCGGGCACGCGAGTTCGCGCGGTTCATGTCATCGGGCGCGGTCGAGGTGGAGCTCGACCGGCAGGGACGGGTGCTCCTGCCCCAGTACCTGCGCGAGTACGCCGGCATCGGCGAGGGCGAGGTGGTGGTGGTTGGCGCACTGAACCGGTTGGAGATCTGGTCCCCGGCGGCCTGGCAGCCGTATCGGGCCAAGATCGAGGACGAGCCGGAGGCGCTCGCCGAGCACCTCGCCGACCTCGGCATCTAGCGGGCGAGCACGCCATGACGCACGTGTCGCCGCGCCATTCATGCGTCTCCGGGCCGATCGGCCCGTCACCCGACCAACGAGGTGCAACGGCGAATGGGAGAAGGGCACCTGCCGGTCCTGGTCGACGAGGTTCTCGCCTCTCTCGACCCACGGACGGGCAGCTCCATCGCCGATTGCACGGTCGGGGGCGGAGGGCACGCCGACCGGCTGCTGGAGGCCACGTCTCCCGATGGTCGCCTGCTCGGCCTGGATGCCGACCGGGCGGCCATCGCGGAGGCGCATCGCGCGCTGGCGCAGTACGGCGATCGGGTCGTGCTGCGCCAGGCCAACTTCGAGGCGATCTACGACGTCGCCCGCGAGGAGTCGTTCATCCCGTTGGACGGGATCCTGTTCGACCTGGGCCTGAGCAGCTACCAGCTGGCCGACGCGAAGCGCGGCTTCAGCTTCACGGCCGATTCGCCACCGGACATGCGGTTCGATGAAGACGCTGGCCTATCGGCCCTGGATCTCATCGACCGCACGTCGCAGCGAGAGCTCGCCGGAATCCTCGCGACGTTTGGTGAGGAACGCCGTGCTGGTCGCATCGCGAAGGCGATCCTGGCGGCGCGCCAGGAAGGGCGCCTGATGACCACCGCCGACCTTGCTGCCGTGGTCGCCAGGGCCGCGCCTGCCACCGGCGCCGATGCGGGACGCATCCATCCGGCGACCCGCACCTTCCAGGCGCTGCGCATCGCGGTCAATCGAGAGCTGGAGGTCCTGCCGCCGGCCCTGGCTGGGGCGCTCGCCGCCCTGCGTCCCGGCGGCCGAATGGCAGTCATCAGCTACCACTCGGGTGAGGATCGGATCGTCAAACGCTTCATGGCGCGCGAGAGCCGCGACTGCGTCGAGGACCCGCTACCACCGGTCTGCATCTGTGGCCACCGCGCCCAGCTGCGGGTCATTCATCGACGGGGGATCACCGCCGGAGCGGACGAGATCCGCCGGAATCGCCGCGCGCGGAGCGCACGCCTGCGTGTGGCCGAAAAGCTCGTCCCGGTCCCAGGTCAGGCAAGCGACGGAGGGTCACCAGCATGAGTCGAGGCAAACCACGCCATCAGGCAAGCCGGCGCCGCACCTACTCCGCCCGGCAGCGCGACGTCCGCGAGCGTCGCGATCGCGAGGTCGATGGCCCGCAATTCTGGGCTTCGGACCACATGACCGCATTCGAGATCGAGGAGAGCCTCGACTTCGAGTC
>DATEOS010000010.1:0-2549 GCA_035273815.1 Candidatus Limnocylindria bacterium | reverse complement strand
CGGCCGCCACGGCGGCATCAGGGCTCGGCCCGCGGCTGCTGCGGGTGCCGGTGCGCGCGCCACACGGCGAGACCGGCGAGGTGATCCTGGCCGCCCGACGCGACAGCCACTTCGGGCCGGCCGAGGTGCGCCTGCTGGAGTCCGTGTCTGCGCAGCTCTGGGGCGCCGTGGATCGGGCTCGGCTGCGCGACGAGGCCAACGAGGCGGAGGTGTTGCGGCGGGGCGACCAGGTGAAGTCCGCGTTGCTCGACGCGGTGAGCCACGACCTGCGGACGCCATTGGCGTCGATCCTGGCGTCGGCGGGCAGCCTGCGCCAGCGCGATGTCGAGTGGGACGAGGAGGCGCGGCGCAGCTTCGCCGAGGCGATCGAGCAGGAGGCGCATCGGCTCGACCGCATCGTCGGGAACCTGCTGGACCTCTCGCGCCTGGAGAGCGGGACGCTCCAGCCGGATCGCGGCTGGTACGAGCCGACCGCCCTCATCAACGAAGTGGCCGCACGGCTGCGGCCGCTGGTGGCGCCGCACGCGCTGGCGCTGGACCTGCCCGACGAGCTACCGCCGGTCCACCTCGATTACTCGGAGGTGGACCAGGTGCTGTCGAACCTGATCGAGAACGCCGCCAGGTACTCGCCGCCGGAATCGGAGATCCGGGTCAGCGCGGTCGTGGCCGATGGTTCCCTGCGCGTGGACGTGACCGACCACGGGCCGGGGGTGGCCCGTGACGCGATGCCACGCTTGTTCGAGCCGTTCTTCCGCGGCGCCGGCGCCCAGCGTGGAGGCAGCGGCCTGGGCCTGGCCGTGGCCCGCGGCCTGGTGGAGGCGCACGGCGGCCGGATCTGGGCCGAGAACCGTACCGACGGCGGCGCGCGCTTCAGCTTCGAGATCCCCGACGGCACGGACTCGCCATGAGCGAGGCCGGCGGTCGCGGCGCGCGCATCCTGGTCGTCGACGACGAGCCGGCGCTGCGTCGGGCGGTGGAGCGCAACCTCGCCGGCCACGGCTTCGAGGTGCGCGGCGCCGAGACCGGCGAGGATGGGCTGGAGCTCGAAACCCGCTTCCACCCGGATCTCGTGCTGCTGGACCTGGGGCTGCCGGATATCCCCGGCACGGAGGTCATCACCCGCCTGCGGGAGCGCAGCAGCCTGCCGATCATCGTCCTGTCGGTGCGCGAGGCTGAGGCGGACAAAGTGCGCGCCCTGGAGCTGGGCGCGGACGACTACCTGACCAAGCCGTTCGGCGTCGACGAGCTGCTGGCCCGCATCCGGGTGGCGTTGCGCCATGCCGCGCGCTCGGGAATCGGGACCGATTCCGTATTCCGCAGCGGCGACCTGTCGGTCGACCTTGAACGGCGCGAGGTGCGTACGGGCGGCCGGCGCGTGCACCTGACGCCGACCGAGTACGCGCTGCTGGGCGCCCTGATCGCCGATGCCGGCCGCGTGCTGACCGATCGGGCTCTGCTCCAGCGGGTCTGGGGGCCCGAGTACGGGTCGGAGGACCACTACCTGCACGTCTACATGGCGCGGCTGCGCAAGAAGCTGGAGCCCGATCCGGCCAATCCCCGCTATCTGCGCACCGAGCCGGGCGTTGGCTACCGCCTGCTGGAATCGGAGACAGATCCACCCGGTGACCCCTGAGGACGTGCCGCCGGATTGAGGCAATGTTGAGGTGACCACCGCCCGGCGTTGACACGCCGTTGAGCGTCGGCGGCGGAGCATGGTGGCGTGCTAACCGTCGTCGATGGGGCCGCCACGGCCCACACCATCTCGTCCCTGCGGGCAGCCTGCGACCTGCTCGATGGCGCCGCCGGGCGCATCAATGCCGTCAGCGTGTCCGGTGTCCTGCCCGAGCACGACGACCCCACCCTGCCGGTCATGGCTGTCGCCCAGCGTCTGGCCGCCGAGCACCAGCTGTCCGTCGTGGTCAGCGTCGAGGGGCAGCGGTTCGTGGTCGAGTTCCGCCGCGGCCAGCCGACGGACCGCCGCATGTCGGAGGCCGGCTGAGTCCGCATGGATCCCGATCCATCGCCCACGCGGATTGACCCCCACCTCGAAGTCAGAGAACACAGGAAGGGGATCAGGCCGGGCGACGCCTACGTCCGCATCGTGCGGCCGTTCGAAACCGAGTTCGAGCGCGGTGAGAACGGGCACCTGGTGGCCACCAGGGAAACGCTGCTGTCGCCGCCAGGTTGGCGCCGGGCCATGGCTGGGGCCCGTTCGTTCCTGATCGGGCGCCCGATCTCATCGGAGCGCGAGGAGCACGAGCGGCTCTCCAAGCTCAAGGCGCTGGCCGTCTTCAGCAGCGACAACATCAGCTCATCGGCCTATGCGACCGAGGAAATGATGCGGGTGCTGGTGGTGGCCGGCGTCGGCGCCTTCAGCCTGGTCATGCCGCTGACGCTGGTGATCGTTGTGGTGCTGGCCATCGTCGCCACCAGCTACCGCCAGACGATCAAGGCGTACCCGAAGGGCGCTTCCAGCTACATCGTCGCCTCCGACAACCTCGGTGCGCCGGCGGGTCTCGTGGCTGCCGGAGCGCTCCTCATCGACTACA
>DATEOS010000009.1:0-3563 GCA_035273815.1 Candidatus Limnocylindria bacterium | reverse complement strand
CAGGACGACCCGCTTGCCGCCGTGCAGATAGGTGTATCTGGTGTGGTCCCGGGCGGTCGGTCGCGACCAATGGACCGGGATCGCCTTGCCGTCGACGTACAGCGTGGCGCGCCCCTGGCCCACGAGGTGGTGGTAGCGGCGCGGGTAGCCGCCGGGATCGGACCCGGCGTAGACGATGTCCTCCTTGACGTACTGCACAAGGACGCTGGTGGCGCTCAGCACGCGATGGGTCCCGGCATCGATGTGCTCGGCCCCTGCGTCGTTGCGCCGCCAGGCATGCATCTGCCCATCCCACTCCCAGCCAAAGGTCCAGAAGCTGTTGGTCCAGAATTGGACGTGGTCGACCGACCGGCCCTCCGGCAGCTCCACGTCTTCGTTGAACCTCAGGTTCGGGTGCAGGTGACCCACCCGGTTCCGCTGCTTATCGAGCTTTGCGTTGTGGCCGAAGTCGTTGCGCACCAGCTGCAGGTTGGCGTACAGGTTGTGCGGCGCCGGGCGCTGCGGAGAGCGGTAGAAGTACGGCCACGGACCCCGGATGCCGTTGACGTAGGGCATGTGGGCCCGGTGATAGCGGGCGATCCCCTCCGACTCGGCACCGAAGAAGAACGGCAGCACGTGCAGGTCCTGCCACAGGTCGATGCTGTAGTAGCGACCGGAGCGCACCGGTCCGACCAGGTCCTTCGACTTGCGGCACGCGTAGATGCCGGTAAAGCGCGTCACGTCGCCCTCGACCGTGGCCTCGACCACCATGTCGGCGCGTCCCAGGTTGGTGACGGGCCGCGCCAGCGGGTGGTTCTCGATCTGGACCGCCAGCGCCGGCAGGCCAAGCCGTGACGGCTTGTCGATCGCAAGCCCGTTCAACGGGCAGCGCGCCTCCGGCTCCTGCGTCGGAGTCGGTGTAGGTTCGGGAGTCGGCGTTGGGCTGGGCAGGGGCGTCGGGCTGGGACTAGGGCTCGGGGTAGCGGGAAGGGTGGGCTGCGGAGTGGCCTCCGGGATTCCGCCGAACGCCAGCCAGCCGCCCCCCGCGATCGCGATCAGGAGGATGGCTGCGGCGCCGATCATGACGGTGCGCGACCGCAGCAGGTCCATTGCCTCCATCCTAGCCGCAGCGGCAGGAGTCCCGCAGATCGCTGCTAGACTCGCGGGCATGCCCGGCTTCTCCACCCGCGCGATTCGCGTCGCCAGCCGCGTGCCCAAGGTTCCACAGCCGCCGCTCAACGTCCCGATCTACCAGACCAGCACGTTCGAGGTGTCCAGCGCCGAGGAGCTGGCGGAGCTGCTCGAGTTCTCGCGTCCCGGGCACTCATACAGCCGCTACTCGAACCCGACCCACGCCGCCCTGGAGGATGCGCTGGCCGAGCTGGAAGGCGCCGAGGCCTGCCATATCACGGCGTCGGGCATGGCCGCCATCCACGCCGCCATGCTCTCGGTCCTGTCCAGCGGCGACGAGGTGATCATCCCGCGGGCCGTCTACGGCGGCGTAGTCGGCCTGGCCCAGGCCGTTCTGGCCAAGTCCGGCATCGGCATCACCGCCGTCGACACCACCGACTTCGATGCGGTGGAGACGGCCATCGGCGACCGGACGCGGCTGCTGTGGGTCGAGACCATCAGCAACCCGACCACCGCCATGAGCGATGTCGCGCGCCTGGCCGAGCTGGCCCACGGACGGGGGATCGTGCTGGCGGTCGACAACACCTTCGCGTCACCCTATCTGGCCAACCCGCTGTCGCTGGGCGCCGACCTGGTGGTGCACTCCACCACCAAGTACATCGGCGGCCACTCGGACATCACCGGCGGCGCGGTGCTGGGCAGCGCCGAGATGGTTGCCGCCGCGCGACGGATCGTGATCAACGTCGGTGGCAATGCCGCCCCGTTGGAGGCGTTCCTGGCGCTGCGCGGCCTCAAGACACTGGGCATCCGGATGGATCGCCATTCGGCCAACGCCCTGGCAGTGGCCTGCGCCCTGGAGGGCGCGCCTGGGGTGGCGGCCGTCCACTACCCGGGCCTGACCTCGCATCCGCAGCACGATCTGGCTCGTAGCACGTTGCGCGACGGCATGGCTGGCGGGATGCTGAGCATCGATCTCGCCGGCGGACGCCAAGCCGGTGAGCGCTTCCTGGACCGCCTCACCGTCGCGGTGCATGCCACCAGCCTGGGCAGCGCGGAGACGCTGTGCAGCCACCCGGCCTCCTCCTCGCACCGGCAATTGACGGAGGAGGAGCTGGGGCGTGCCGGCCTGACGATGGGCATGGTGCGCATCTCCATCGGACTGGAGGACCCGGACGACCTGGTCGCCGACCTGTCGGCGGCAGCGGCCGACACGCGGTGACGAGCGTCGTCGACCTGTGGCGCGCCATCGATCCCGACGCGCGCCTGGTCTCCGGCTCCACCAGAGCCATGGTGCGACCGGTGCGCTCCGTGGCCCGGACGCGCGCCGCGGCTCCCCACCTGCCGGCCCTCGACGACGGCGCGCTGCTGCTGGTTGACGCGGCGATACTGCCGGTCCCGTCCATCGACGGCCTCCTCACCGCGCTGCGCGACGCCCAGCTGGCGCCGGTGGCCATCATTCTGGCCGGAGCGCGGTCGAAACCGGACGCCGCCGACGCCATGACGCCGGTGCTGATGAGCGAGCAGTCGTCGTCGGCCCTGGCCGATGCCGCTGCCGAGTACCTGGCCGACGAGCCGGCCGCGCTGGAGCGCCTTTCTGGCGCGCTGCGGCTGGCCTGCGCCGAAGCGTCGCTCTCCGATCCCCAGCTCGCCACGCCGGCAGGCCTCGTCGCGGCCCGCGTCGGCCGCGGGGTTGCCATCAGCGTTGACGGTGAGCTGCGCGCCCTCCATCCCCGCCCGGCCGGGAGAGCGTTGGCCGCCCGCTTCGCCGCCCTGCACGCGCGCCTGCTGGCCGAGACGACCCACGGTCGCCGGGATGCGGGCCGGCAGGCGCGGGAAGGTCTCTGGCTGATGGAGCGCCGCATCCGCCCTGGGGCTGCGGCCTGGCTGTTCGACGACCTGCCCTTCGCGGCCGTGGACGAGGTGGCCGCGGATGCGCTGACCGCCACCGCTCGCGCGCTCCTGCGGCGGCCCGCGCCACCGATGGTGGTGGCCCAGCCCGTATCGGCCCCGAAGCCACCTGCGACAGCTACGCCCGCGAGCACCGATCCGTTGCGGGACACCCTGATCGCCGTGGCACGCAGCAACGGGCGGGTCGCCCCCGCAGCACGCCTGCTGGGCGTGCATCGCAACACCATCCTCTACCGGCTGCGCCGCGCCCGCGATGAGCGCGGCCTCGACCCGCGGCGACCACAGGACGCGCTGCGGATCCTGTCCGAGCTGGACCAGCCTGGCCCGGGACCAACCCACTGATCGTTTCCGGCAGCCCGCAGAGTCCGCCCCGGGCGCGGCCGAATTCCCGACTGCCCGCTCGACGTGCCGAATCGACGCTAACGACGGGACCTATGGCACTGGGCTGAGGCCGCACGGCGCTCCACCCTGAGCTCGCGGAGGAATGGCCACACGATGAAAGAGCCTGACGAGGATGGCTCGGGCATCGGGGCGTGGACGTCATC
>DATEOS010000008.1:0-3038 GCA_035273815.1 Candidatus Limnocylindria bacterium | reverse complement strand
GTGCGCGGCGACGAGCGCGAGTCGCTGCTGCGCCGGATCGGGCTGGCCGCCGCCAAGTACTGGGTGTGCAAGCGGGCCACCCCGCACGCCGCCGAGGCGATGGAATGCCTGGGCGGCAACGGCTACGTCGAGGACTCCGGGATGCCGCGGCTGTACCGGGAGGCGCCGCTGATGGGCATCTGGGAAGGTTCGGGCAACGTCAGCGCGCTGGATACCTTGCGCGCCATGGCCACCCGGCCGGAATGCATCGAGGTGCTCTTCGACGAATTGGCCCGTGCACAGGATCCGCGACTGGACGCCCATGTCCGGGCGCTGAAGGCACAACTCGGCGATCTCGACGGTGTCGAGTACCGGGCCCGCAAGATCGCCGAGGACATCTCGCTGGCGCTGCAGGGCGCGCTGCTGGTGCGCCATGGCCACCCCGCGGTCGCCGAGGCGTTCCTGACCAGCCGGCTGAGTGGACAGTGGGGCGGGGCGTTCGGCACGCTGCCGGCCGGACTCGACCTGGCGCCGATCATCGAGCGCGCGATGGTCAAGGGATGACCGACACGCTGAAGACGCCGCCGTTGAAGACCATGACCTACGAGGTCACCGACCGCGTCGCGCGGATCACCTTCAATCGGCCGGACAAGGGCAACGCCATCATCGCCGACACCCCGGTCGAATTGGCGGCGTGTGTGGAGCGGGCGGACCTGGACCCGAATGTCCACGTGATCCTGGTATCGGGTTCGGGGGAGGGCTTTTGCGCGGGCTTCGACCTGGGCGCCTACGCCGATGGCAGTTCCTCGGCCGGATCCGACCGGCGGGGCACCGTGCTCGACGGGCGCATCCAGGCGGCCAACCACCTGCCCGATCAGCCGTGGGATCCGATGATCGACTACCAGATGATGAGCCGGTTCGTGCGCGGGTTCTCCAGCCTGATGCACTGCGACAAGCCCACCGTGGTCAAGATCCACGGGTACTGCATTGCCGGGGGCACCGATATCGCGCTGCACGCCGACCAGGTGATCACCGCCGCCGACGCCAAGATCGGATACCCGCCGATGCGGGTCTGGGGTGTTCCGGCGGCGGGTCTGTGGGCGCACCGGCTCGGCGACCAGCGCGCGAAAAGGCTGCTGTTCACCGGCGATTGCATCACCGGGGCGCAGGCCGCCGAATGGGGGCTGGCGGTGGAGGCGCCCGAACCGCAGGACCTCGACGAGCGGACCGAACGCCTGGTGGCGCGGATCGCCGCGATGCCGGTCAATCAGCTCATCATGGCCAAGCTGGCCTGCAATACCGCGCTGCTGCAGCAGGGCGTGGCCACCAGCCGGATGGTCAGCACCGTGTTCGACGGCATCGCCCGGCACACCCCGGAGGGGCACGCCTTCGTCGCCGACGCCCGCGAACACGGATTCCGGGAAGCCGTCCGGCACCGGGATGAGCCGCTCGGCGATCACGGCCGCCGGGCTTCGGGGGTGTGATCCGGTGCGCCTGACCGCCCGATCGGTGGTGCTCAGCGTCCTGCTCGGCGCGCACCCGGCATGGGCCTCGTCGTCCGAACTCGCCACGTTGACAGCGGATTTCGGCATCCGCGATGCGACGCTGCGGGTTGCCCTGACCCGGATGGTAGGAGCCGGTGACCTGGTGCGCTCGGCCGACGGTTACCGACTTTCGGACCGGCTGCTGGCCCGGCAGCGCCGCCAGGACGACGCGATCGACCCGCACGAGCATCCGTGGGACGGCAGCTGGACGACCCTGCTGATCACCAGTGTGGGTGCCGACGCGCGCACCCGCGCCGACCTGCGGAACACCCTGCTGCAGAACCGATTCGGTGAACTACGAGAAGGCGCGTGGCTGCGGCCGGACAATCTCGATGCGGCGCTGCCCGAGGACGTCCGGGCCAGGGTGCGGACGCTGCGCAGCCGCGACGAGGACCCGGCGGGTCTGGTCACCCAGCTGTGGGACCTGCCGTCCTGGGCGCGAGAGGGGGACCGGTTGCTCGCCGAAATGGCCGAGGCACCGGATGTTCCCGGGCGCTTCGTGGTGGCCGCCGCGATCGTGCGGCACCTGCTGACCGACCCGGTACTGCCGGCGGAACTGCTGCCGCGGCGCTGGCCTGGGGAACAGCTCCGGTCGGCCTACCGGGATTTCGCCGCCGAACTGGTCGCGCGGCGTGACAGTCAGGTGGAGGCGGTATGAGCGGTTCGGAGGGCTGGAGCGAAGCGACCCGGGAATGTGGCGGCGGCGGGGTGCGCGTCGAACGCAACGGCCCGGTGACGACCGTCATCATGGACCGGCCGGAGGCGCGCAACGCGGTCAACGGGCCGGCAGCGGCCGAACTGTTCGCGGCCTTCGACGAGTTCGATCGCGATGACACCGCCGCCGTTGCAGTGCTGTACGGAGACAATGGAACCTTCTGTGCGGGAGCCGATCTCAAGGCTCTGGGCACACCGGAGTCCAATCAGACCCACCCCGACGGCCCCGGCCCGATGGGGCCGACCAGGATGGTGCTGTCCAAACCGGTCATCGCCGCGGTCAGTGGCTATGCGGTGGCCGGCGGGCTCGAGCTCGCACTGTGGTGCGACCTGCGGATCGTCGAGGAGGACGCGGAGTTCGGCGTGTTCTGCCGGCGCTGGGGGGTACCGCTGATCGACGGCGGCACCGTCCGGCTGCCGCGACTGATCGGGCAGAGCCGAGCCCTGGACCTGATCCTCACCGGCCGGGCCGTGGGCGCGCAGGAGGCACTGCAGATGGGGCTGGCCAATCGAGTGGTCGAGAAGGGGCAGGCCCGGATAGCCGCCGAAGAACTGGCCGCCCAGCTCGCAGCTGCGCCGCAGCTGTGCCTGCGGGCCGACCGACTCTCGGCGCTGCGCCAGTGGGGTGAAACCGAGCAGGCGGCAATGGATTTCGAGTTCGCCAGTTTGGCTGCGGTGGCGCCGGAGTTGTTCGCCGGAGTGCAGCGGTTCGTCGACGGTGCGGGACGGCACGGGGCCTGAACGTCCCGCCGAACACCGAGCCCTTACTGACTAGCCCTTAACTGACTAGCCCTTAACTGA
>DATEOS010000007.1:0-11810 GCA_035273815.1 Candidatus Limnocylindria bacterium | reverse complement strand
TCGTGCCGCGCGAGGCGATCGTGGAGCTGGACGACCCGGACTTGCTGCAACCGCCGTTCGATCGGTCCTTCAAGCGTCCGGGCGGCTACATCATCAAGCACAAGCTGGAAGCGGCGAAGGCCCGCGCCAGCCAGGACGGCGATCCGTCATGACGGGGGAGGAGCTGTCGCCGGCGACGCGTGATGCGCTGGCCGAGCTGCTGCTCACCCTTGCCGACGACGAGTTCGTGCTGGGCTTCTGGGACTCCGAGTGGACCGGCATCGCGCCCATGCTCGAGGAGGACGTGGCCATGAGCAGTATCAGCCAGGACGAGATCGGGCACGCCCGGGCCTGGTACGAGCTGCTGGCCGGGCTAACCGATGACGACGCCGACCGCATCGCCTTCGGTCGCGAACCGGATGCCTATCGGCACGCCGCGCTGATGAACCATCCGCGCACCGACTGGGCCTTCACGGTGGCGCGCCGCTACCTCTACGAGCACGCCGACGCGCTGCGCCTGGATGCGCTGATGCATTCGTCGTATGCGCCGGTGGCCGAGCTCGCGGCCAAGATGCGTCGGGAAGAGACGTATCACCTGCTGCATTTCGACATCTGGCTGAAGCGTCTGGCGGAGGCGGGCGGCGAGGCGCGGGAACGGCTGGCCGCCGCGCTCGCCAGCCTCTGGACCGATGCGCAGGCCGTCTTCACCCCGCTCGCCGGCGAGGCCACCCTGATCGAGGCCGGCATCCTGCCGGAGCCGCTGTCCGCACTGCGGGCGAGGTGGCTCGAGCGGGTGATGGCCGCCCTGGACGCGGTTGGCCTGCCGACGCCGGACGCGTCGTCGCCGCCGGCGGAGGACGGGCGCACGCGGCGGACGGACGACTTCGCCTGGCTGCACGGCCAGTTCACCATGGTGGCACGCTCGGAGGCGGCTGCCACGTGGTGACGCCGGCCACGATCTCCGATCCCAGGGCGCTCACCGTGTGGGCGGCGCTGGACGAGATTGCCGATCCGGAGATCCCTGCCGTCAGCCTGGTCGAGCTGGGCGTGATCGGGGGGGTGGAGTTCGCGTCCTTGCCGGACGGCGGGGAGCGGCTCACGGTCGATCTGCTGCCGACGTTCGTGGGGTGTCCCGCCATCGACATCATGCGGCTGCAGATCGGGGAGCGGCTGCGCGGCATGCAGCTGGTGGACGAGGTGGAGGTACGCCTCAGCTTCGCGCCGCCGTGGACGTCGGATCGGATCACGCCGGAGGGCCGTGAGAAGCTGCGGGGGAGCGGTTTCGCGCCGCCGGTCCTCATCGGTCCATCGTTCGACGGCGCCGAGCTGCAGGTGCTGCTGGGGGTGGCGACCTGCCCCTACTGCGGATCGCGCACCACGTCCCTGGACAACCCGTTCGGTCCCACGCTGTGCCGCGCGATCTACCACTGCGACGAGTGCAACCAGCCGTTCGAGCAGTTCAAAGCCATCTAGTAGGCTTCCCCGAACATGGCCATTGACGCGGACGAGGTCCGATCCGACGCCCAGGAGCTGCTCGATGCCGGCGCGCACGACCGGCTCGACACGATGCGCCACTCCGCCGCGCACATCATGGCGTCCGCCGTGATGGAGCTGTTCCCGGAGGCCAAGCTCGGGATCGGCCCGGCCATTCGTGACGGCTTCTACTACGACTTCGACCTGCCGCGGGCGCTGACGCCGACCGACCTTGAGGCGATCGAGGAGCGTATGCGCGCCCAGGTAGCCGGGAACGTGACGTTCGAGCGCAGCGAGCTGGATCGGTCCGCCGCCCTCAACCAGCTGGAGAACGAGGGGCAGGACTACAAGGTCGAGATCGTGCGCGAGCTGCCGGACAGCGACATCATCAGCTTCTACCGCCACGGCGCCTTCAACGACCTGTGCCGCGGGCCGCACCTGGAGAGCACCGGTGGCCTGGGGCCGTTCAAGCTGCTCAGCTCGGCCGGGGCGTACTGGCGGGGCGACGAGCATCGCCCGATGCTGCAGCGCATTTACGGCACGGTCTGGGAGTCGCAGGCGGACCTTGACCGTTACCTGTGGCGGCTGGAAGAGGCCAAGAAGCGCGATCACCGCAAGCTCGGCCGCGACCTTGACCTGTTCACCTTCCATCCGGAGTCGCCGGCTGCCCCCTTCTGGCACTCGCGCGGCATGGCGGTGTGGCGCGCGCTGGAGCAGTGGTCGCGCGAGGTCCGGCGGTCCGGCGGCTTCGAGGAAGTTCGGACGCCGAGCCTGGTGCGCAAGGAGCTGTGGGAGACCTCCGGCCATTGGGAGCTCTACCAGGACAACATGTTCGTCCTGGACGATCACGGTCACCTGTCGGGCCTGAAGCCCATGAACTGCCCGCAGGAGATCCTGATCTACAAGACCAGGGCCCATTCCTACCGCGAGCTGCCGATCCGCTTCGCCGACTACTCGGTGCTCTTCCGCAAGGAGCTGACCGGCGCCCTGTCCGGCATGTTTCGCGTGCGACAGCTGGTGCAGGACGACTCGCACGTCTTCTGCCGGGACGAGCAGGTGATCGACGAGATCAACCTGGCGCTGGACCTGGTGCGCCGGCAGTTCGCGCCGTTCGGCGTCGCGCCCACCTTCAAGCTGGCCACGCGGCCGGAAAAGCGGCTGGGCTCCGACGAATTCTGGGACATGGCGGAGGGCAAGCTGCAGACGGCCCTCGAGCAGTCGGGCACGCCGTACACAATGGATCCGGGTGGTGCCGCGTTCTATGCCCCCAAGATCGACATCTTCTTCGAGGACGCGCTCGGCCGGGAGTGGCAGAACGCGACCGTGCAGCTCGACTACCAGCTGCCCCAGCGCTTTGACCTGGAGTACCGCGCGGCGGATGGCGGCTTCGAGCGGCCGGCGATCATCCACTACGCCATCTACGGCTCCTTCGAGCGCTTCATGGCGGTCATCACCGAGCACTTCGCCGGCGCCTTTCCGCTGTGGCTGGCGCCCGTGCAGGTGATGGTCATCCCCATCGCGGATCGCCATCTGGAGTACGCGGCACGGGTGCGCGACGCGCTTGTCGCGGCCGGCCTGCGCTCGGAGATCGACGACCGCTCGGAGCGGATGCAGGCCAAGGTGCGCGACGCGCAGGAGCAGAAGATCCCCGTGATGCTGGTACTGGGCGATCGTGACCAGGAGGCGGGCAATGTCTCATGGCGGCTGCGGACCGGCGAGACCGCGCCCAGGGAGGGCGTGCCGATCGCGGACTACGTGGCCGAACTGGCCGGCCGCGCCGAGCGTCGCGAACTGTGGCCGTACGCGGACGAAGCGGATGCCGGCCCGTCGCAGGAGACCGCCGCCGGCGCATGAAGAAGATGCGCGGTGTCGGGCAGCTGGCCCTGGCATCGGCCGATCCACTGCGCGTGGCGGAGTTCTACGAGTCCGCCTTCGGCTTCAAACGCCGCGCCGCGGACGAGAGCGGCGTGGACCTGGAGCTGGCCGGCTTCGAGCTCAGTTTCCGGCGCGCCGAGAAGGCCACGCGGGACGGCCTGCAGATCGGGTTTCGGCTCGACACTGCCGGCGATGTGGACGCCTGGGCGCAGGAGCTGACGCAGCGCGGGTTCGCCGTGGTGGCCCCGCCGTCGGGCGACCGATGGGAGGGCATGCGCTCCTTCCGCGTCGCCGATCCCGAAGGGCGGCAGGTCGCCGTCTTCTACGCCTACCCCGACTGAGGCCTATCGCCGACCGGGACGGGTACCACCGTCGGGAGTACGAATGGTGGGCCGCGCCTCGCGCGGTGGAATTAGTCATGAACACCGTCATGGCGACGACGAGGACCTCAGTCCCCGCGCGAATCGAGCTCGTCCTCCGAGCCGGCCATCGCTGGAACTGACCAATCAGTGGGGCTCCTTCTCGGGGCCGAGCTGAGCACGAGGACCGCCAGCGATGGCGGTCCTCGTTCGTTGACCACCGATAGCAAAGCGGGTAAGATCCGCGGGCGTTGGGCATTGGATCTCGGCCACCTGTCCGTATGGCTGGTGGCCTGTTTGTTGAAGGAGTAACGGCACCATAGCAAGGGACCTGCGAGTCAACGACATGATCCGGATCCGCGAGGTACGGGTCATCGACGATGAAAACGAGCAGCTGGGCGTGATGCCCACCATCCAGGCCCTGACACTGGCGCAGGAGAAGGGGCTCGACCTCGTCGAGGTCGCGCCGACGGCAGTCCCCCCGGTGTGCCGCATCCTCGACTACGGGCAGTACAAATACGAGCTCCAGAAGCGGGAGCGCGAGGCCAAGAAGAAGCAGAAGTCGCAGACCTTCAAGGAGATCAGGCTCCGGGTCAAGATCGACGTCAACGATCTCCGGACCAAGCTCCGCCGGGCCGGCCAGTTCCTGGACGAGGGCGACCGCGTCAAGGTGACGGTCCAGTTCCGCGGCCGCGAGATGAGCCACGCCAACCTGGGGCGTGACCTCCTCGATCGGGCGGCGGAATTGCTCGCCGAGCACGGCACGGTCGAGCGGCCACCGCTCCTGGAAGGCCGCAACATGTACATCGTGATGGCCCCGCTGGAGAAGCGGGCCGAGAAGAAGACGGATGACGCCGCCGCGGAGCGACCGGCATCGGCGGCAGAGGCCACCGAACCGCAAGAGGCCCCGGCCGGCGGCGAGACGATCGGCGATGCCGTGGCCGCCAAGGGGACGGCGGCGGCCAAGGGCAGCGCGCCGACCGCCACCGTGGAGCCGCCCGCGGCCGAAGAGACACAGCAGTCAGCAGAACAGGGATAACGAGTGCCGAAGATCAAGACCCACAAGGGAACGGCCAAGCGCTACAAGAAGACGGGCTCCGGCAAGTGGGTCCGCCCGAAGGCGTGGCGCGGCCATCACCTGGAGATCAAGTCCAGCCGCCGCACGCGCCGCTACGCGGGCAAGGCCATCGTCGCCAAGTCGCATCGTAAGCAGCTCGAGCGGCTGCTGCCGTACGAGTAGGGTAGGCACCGATGGCTCGAGTCAAGCGCGGCGTTGCCGCCCACCGGCGTCACAAGCGACTGCTGGCGCAGGCCAAGGGGCGGCGTGGCACCCGCTCCAAGCTGGTCCGACCGGCGCGAGAGGCGCTGTTCCACGCCCTGGTCTACGCCTACCGCGATCGAAAGAGCCGCAAGCGCGACATGCGTCGGTTGTGGATCCAGCGCATCAACGCCGCCTCGCGCCAGCACGGCCTGCCGTACGGCCGCCTCATTGCCGGCCTGAAGGCGGCGGGGGTCGAGGTGGATCGCAAGGTGCTGGCCGACCTGGCCGTGCGCGAGCCGGCAGCATTCGCCGCCATGGTCGACACCGCCAAGGCCTCGTTTACCACGTAGCCGACGTCGTTTGACGTCGGCACCTCCGGCCCTGCTCCGTAAACGGAGCGGGGTCGTTCGTTTTTCACCGATGATTGCAGGACCCATGGACATGCCCGACCTCGCCGCCCGCCTAGACCAGCTCCGAGCCGACGCGGGTGCGCGGTTGGCCGCCAGTGCCGACGCCGCCGCGGTGGAAGCAGTGCGCCACGACCTGCTGGGTCGATCCGGCGCGTTGACCCTGCTGCTGCGGTCGTTGGGCGAAGCGCCAGCGGAGGAGCGGCCCGCCCTTGGGCGGCTCGCCAACGAGGTGCGTGCCGAGATCGAGTCTGCGCTGGCTGCGCGCCTGGCGGAGGTCACCGCCGGCGCCCTGGATGCTCAGCTGCAGGACGAGCGACTCGACATGACCGCGCCCGGCGAGCCGGTGCGCATCGGTCATCTGCACCCCACGCACGCCGCCGAACGCGACTTCCGCGAGATCTTCCACGCCTTTGGCTTCGAGCTGTTCGAGGGTCCGGAGATCGAGACCGAGTGGTGGAATTTCGAGGCGCTCAACATCCCGCCCGACCACCCCGCGCGGGACCTGTGGGACACGCTGTATGTGGCCGAGCCCGGCAGCGACCCGCCCGTTCCCGCCGCGGATGGCACCATCCTGCGCACCCACACCTCGCCGGTGCAGATCCGGGCCATGAAGGCGCTGACGCCGCCGATCCGGGTCATCACACCCGGCCGCTGCTTCCGCTACGAGAACGTGGCCGCCGACCGCAGCTTCGAGTTCTTCCAGATCGAGGCGCTGGTCGTCGACCGCGACACCTCGCTGGCCGACCTGAAAGGGATGCTGGAGGAGCTGGCTCGGGCCATGTACGGGTCGGAGACCCGCACCCGCTTCCGCCCCGGCTACTACCCGTTCACCGAGCCCAGCGTGGCCTTCGACATCAGCTGCCAGGTGTGCGGCGGCGTGGGTTGCCCCGTCTGCAAACGGACCGGTTGGGTCACCATCCTGGGCGCTGGCATGGTCCATCCGACGGTCATCCGCAACGGCGGCCATGACCCGGACGAGTACCAGGGCTACGCCGTCGGCTTCGGGCTGGACCGGCTGGCCATGAATCGGCACGGCATCGGTGACATGCGCCAGCTGATGGGCGCCGACCTGCGTTTCCTCGAACAGTTCACGGGCGGGCGCTAGGCCAATGCTGGTGCCGCTCTCCTGGCTGCGCGAGTACGTCGACGTCAGCCTCTCGCCGGAAGCCCTGGCCGAGCAGCTGACGCTGCGCGGCATGGAGGTGCAGGGCATCAGTGTGAGCGGTGCGGACTGGACCGATGTCGTGGTCGGGCGGCTGCTCAGCGTGGAGCGGCATCCGAACGCGGACAAGCTCTGGTTGACGAGCGTGGATGTGGGAGGCGAAGGCCCGCTGCAGGTCGTATGCGGCGCCGACAACATCTCGGCCGGCGACCTGGTGCCGGTGGCGCTGGTGGGCGCCGTGCTGCCGGGCGATCGGCGCATCGAGCGCTCGAAGATCCGCGGCGTCGAGTCGCAGGGCATGCTCTGCTCCGCGATCGAGCTGGGGCTGGGCGACGACGCCGAGGGGATCCACCTGCTGGGCGGCGCGGGCGACGAGCTGCCGCTGGGAGCGCCGCTGGGACCGATCGTCGGCGAGGTGGTCCTGGACGTGGACGTCAAGCCGAACCGTGGCGACGCCCTCTCCATGGTGGGCCTGGCGCGGGAAGTGGCCGCCATCACCGGCGCGGCGCTGCGCCTGCCGGGTGCATCGGTCCAGGAAGACCCGACGCTGCAGACCGCCGATCACGTGTCGGTCGAGATCGCCGATGCCGCCGCCTGCCCACGGTTCACGGCACGCTGGCTGGATGATGTGAAGAACGGCGCCTCGCCGCCGTGGATGCAGCAGCGGCTGCTGGCCGCCGGGATGCGGCCCATCTCGGCGGTGGTGGATGTCACCAACTACGTCATGCACGAGCTCGGCCAGCCGATGCACGCGTACGACGCCGATACGGTTCCGGACGGGCGAATCGTGGTGCGCCGCGCGCGCGCCGGCGAGACGCTGGAGACGATCGACCACGAGCAGCGAGAGCTGGACGAGCGGATGCTGGTGATTGCCGATCGGGAGCGGCCGATCGGCCTGGCCGGGATCATGGGCGGCGCCGGCACCGAGGTCACGCCCGAGACGCGACGCGTGATCCTCGAGTCCGCCATCTTCCACGGCCCGACCATCCGCAACACCGCCCGGCGCCTGGCATTGCGCTCGGAGGCGAGCATGCGCCACGAGAAGGGTATCGGCCACGGACTGCCGCGCTATGCGGCTGACCGCGCGGTACGACTGATGGCGGAGATCACCGGCGCGCGCGTGGCGTCGGGCATCGTCGATAACGACCCGGAGCCGGCGGCGCCGCGGATTGTGGAGGTGGAGCCGTCCCGGGTGGAGCGCCTATTGGGGATCTCCCTCACCAGCAACGAGGTGGGTGCGCTGCTGCAACCGCTTGGCTTCGCGGTCAGCGGGGACGCGCCGCTGGCCGTGACGGTGCCGGATCATCGGCTCGACGTGGTCGCCTGGGAGGACGTCGCGGAGGAGATCGCCCGTGCCCATGGCTACGATCGCATCCCGGGACGCCTGCCGGAGGCCGCGCTGCCGCCGTACCGGCCGGATCCATCGGAGCCGAGGCATCGGGTCAGGCGCATCCTGGCCGCCATGGGGCTGAACGAGGTGGTGCTGCACGCGCTGATCGGCGCCGACGACCTCGGTCGGTCCGGCTACGACACCGACGATCCGAAGCTCGTGCGCCTGGCCAACCCGCTGGCCGCGCAGCACAGCATCATGCGGCCGGTGCCGTACCCGTCGATGCTGGCCGCCCTGGCCGAGAACGTCCGGCAGCGCCGCTCCGACCCGTGGTTGTTCGAGGTGGGCAAGACGTACTGGATGGGCGGCAGCCGGGGGCCCGCCACCGCCGAAACCGCCGGCAGCGGGCGCTGGGAAGCGTGGCACGCCACCATTGGCCTGCTGGGACCGCGCGTGCCGCCACGGTCGGGGAGCGCCGAGCCGGACGCGGACGTGGCGACCCTGAAGGGACTCGTCGACGCGCTGCATGCCGCCCTGGGCGCCCCGCCACCGACGTACCGGCCCGAGACGCCCGAGGAGCTCCATCCGCACCTGCACCCCGGACGCGCGGCACGGATCGTCGACGCCACCGCTCGCGACTACGGCAGCCTGGGCGAGGTGCACCCGCGCGTGGCCGAGGCCTGGGGTCTGCCGGGCCGGCCGGTGCTCGCCGCGCTGAACCTCGGCGCGCTGCTGTCGCTGGTGCCGGATGAAATGCTGGTGCGCCCCGTGCCCGCCGCCCAACCGGTCGATCGCGACCTGGCGGTCTCGGTGGACGAGGCCACGCCGCTGGGTGAGCTGCTGCGCGTGCTGCGCATGAGCGCCGGCCCCACCCTGGTCGAGGCGCGTCCGTTCGACGTCTACCGCGGCCCGCAGGTTGGCGAGGGGCGGGTGTCCTACGCCATCGCGCTGCGCTTCCAGCCGGAGAAGGCCGGCGACGAGAAGGCGGTGGAGCGGGCGATGAGCAAGCTGCGAGGCTCGCTGCAGCACCACCTGGGGGCCCAGATCCGCTGAACGAAGGTCCCCGCTCGCGGCCTTGTGCGCCGCGGAGGGTGGCTGCTACCCTTCGGCGGCCCGCGCTGGCCTTGGCCGTGCGGGACGCTCATGTCACCAGGAGGACGTGGTGGACTTCATCTCCGACCTGAGGCCGATCGACCTGTTCGTGGTCCTGTGCCTGGCGGCGGGCGTGTTCATGGGGTTCACGCAGGGCATCATCCGCACCCTCCTGAATTGCGTGGTGGTGCTGATCGCGTTCGTGGTCGCATCCATCCTGCGTGATCCGCTCTTCGAGCTGCTCACCTTCTGGCAGGCGTTCACGCCGCAGCTCCGCCAGGAGATCGTCTACCTGGTGCTCTTCATCGGCGTGCTCATTGGGGGCTGGTTCGCCGTGCGCTCCATCTGGCAGCGCAGCCGGCTGCCGATCCCCAAATCCCTGGACGAGATCGGCGGCGCCATCCTGGGGGTCCTGTTCGTCGCGTTGATCATCACCTTCCTGATGGTGGTGCTGGATGCCTTCTTCAAGACGGCGCCCGATGCCGCGACGGCGAGTGCGGGCCTGATCAAGAGCCTCTACGACGCCCTGAACGCCTCGGTCCTGGTGGACTTCTTCCGCACGGCGTTGCTGCCGACCTTCGGCGTCATCCTCAGCCCGCTGGTGCCAAGCGACATCGACGAGCTGCTGGTCGCGCCATGAGCGCGGCCCTGGCCGGCACAGATCAGCCGACCGCCGGGGCGCTCATCACCGATCGCTCCTGGTTCGATCGCCCGGCCCTGGAGGTCGCGCCGGACCTGCTGGGGATGGAGCTGATCCACCACACGCCGGAGGGACCGATCGCCGGTCTCCTCGTCGAGGTCGAGGCCTACCAGGGACCGGAGGACCTGGCCGCCCACTCGTCGCGCGGGCGGACGCCGCGCAACGCGGTCATGTTCGGCGCGCCGGGGCACCTGTACGTCTACCTCATTTACGGGCTACACCTGTGCGCCAACGTGGTCTGCGGTCCCGGCCCCAAGCCGGAGGCAGTGCTGCTGCGCGCGGCCCAAATCACCGCGGGCCACGAGCTGGCACGCCGACGCCGTGGCAATGTGCCGGACGAACGACTGGCGGCAGGCCCGGGCAACCTGGGCGCCGCCTTCGGGCTGGAGCGCGCGATGGACGGCACCGACCTCCTGGCCGCACCGATGCGCCTGGCGCATGGTTCCCGGCCGCTCCGCATCGAGCGGTCTTCCCGCATCGGCGTGGACTACGCCGGCGAATGGGCGGCGCGGCCGATGCGCTTCTCGATCGCTGATGACCCGCACCGCTCCCGACGCTGAGCCCGCCGCCGGGGCCGCCGCCGACCCGGGCACGCTCCGGGCCCTGGAGTTCGGCGCCATCGTCGGCATGCTCGCCGAGCTGACCGCCTTCGGACCGTCGCGCGAGCTGGCCGAGGCGAGTCAGCCAATGGCCGATGCCATCCACGTGGCGCTGCTCCAGGACCAGACCGATGAGGCGGTCCGGCTGCTGGACGACCAGGCACAGGCCAGCATCGGTGGAGCGCGCGACGTCCGTGCGCCCATCGGTCGCGCGCAGCGCGGCGGGCGATTGACCGCGCTGGAGTTGCTGGACGTGGCCGAGACTTCGCGGGCGGCCGACCTGTTCGGCGCCCGGCTGGCAGGCTGGAAGGCGCCGCACCTGGCGGAGCTGCGCGACGAGCTGGATTCGGCGCCCGACCTGCGCGAGCGGATCGAGCGCAGCGTCGACGACAGCGGCGAGATCCTCGACTCCGCATCGTCCGAGCTGGCGGCCGTCCGGAAGCGGCTACGCACGGCCCAGGACCGGGTCCGGGAGCGGCTGAACGCAATGCTCCACTCGGCCGACCTGGCCGGGGTGATTGGCGAGGCGATCGTCACCCAGCGCAGCGGACGCTACGTGATCCCTATCCGGGCGGAGGCCAAGGGCAAGGTGAAGGGGATCGTCCACGACCAGAGCGCCTCCGGCGCGACGCTCTTCGTGGAGCCACTGACCGTGGTCGAGCTCAACAACACCTGGACCCAGGCCACCCTGGACGCCGCCCGCGAGGAAGAGCGGATCCTGGATGAGCTGTCGCGTGAGGTGGAGGGACGCGCCGAGTCGCTGCTCGCTTCGCTGGCGGCATTGGCGCGCGCCGACCTGTGGCTGGCGCGGGCACGACTGGCGGCCCAGCTCGACGCGGCACGGCCCTCAGCCACCGACGACGCGGCGGAGCTGCTCAGCGCGCGGCATCCGCTGCTGGGCCAGGGGGCGGTGCCAATCGACCTGCGCCTGGGCGAGCGCTTCGGCTTTCGGGCGCTGGTAGTCACCGGGCCGAACACCGGCGGCAAGACCGTCTCACTCAAGACGTTGGGCCTGCTGGCACTCATGCACCAGGCCGGCCTGCGGGTGCCGGCCGCTGATGGCGCGCGCTTGCCGGTCTTTCGCCGCGTGATGGCCGATATCGGCGACGAGCAGAGCATCGCCCAATCGCTCTCCACCTTCTCCAGCCATCTCCGCAACGTCGTGCGATTCGTGGCGGCCGCGGGGCCCGGCACGCTGGTGCTGCTGGACGAGGTGGGGGCCGGGACCGATCCCACAGAAGGCTCCGCGCTGGCCATGGCCGTGGTCGAGCGGCTGCTCGAGCAGGGCTCCTGGGTGGCGGCCACCACCCACTACGCGGAGCTCAAGACGTTCGCCCAGGAGCATGCGCTGGTCAGCAATGCCTCAGTCGCCTTCGACGTGGCCACGCTGCAGCCCACCTACCGGCTCGAGATCGGGCTGCCGGGAAAGTCACAGGCCTTCGCCATCGCGGAGCGGCTGGGCCTGCCTGAGCCGATCCTGGACGACGCTCGCTCGCGGCTGGCGGCCGAGCACGTAACCATGGAGGAGACGCTGGCAGCCCTGGCAGCCGCGCAGGAGGCCCGCACGGCC
>DATEOS010000006.1:0-5975 GCA_035273815.1 Candidatus Limnocylindria bacterium | reverse complement strand
CCCAGGTGCAGGAGGATCCCGATTCGTTCGCCGATGTTGCCGAGGCTGAGAGCGAGGACGTCAGCAGCGCCCGGGACGGCGGGGACCTGGGCTGGATCATCCACTACCAGTACGACGCCGCCAGGGACGAGGCGATCTTCGGCTTGACGGAGCCGGGCGAGATCTCGGACCCCATCGTCACGGGCTCCGGCATCTACATCTACAAGCTGCTCGACTCGGCCGACCAGCGGTACGTGCCCCAGCACCAGCGCGACCAGGTGGGGACCAGCGGCTTCAACCGCTGGCTGGACGAGATGCGTGACGAGGCCGGCGTCTGGGTTGACTCGGAGTTCAACACGTCGAGCGCTGGCGCAGCCGGATAGCAACGCGGTGGCCGCTCGTCAGCTCGACGCGCTCCTGGCCGCGGCCGGCATCGATCCCGCCGACGGCGTCCAGGTGGCCAGCGCTCATCGCCTGGCCGGCGTGCCGTTCGACCCCGCCCTGCCGCTGATCGTGCTCACCGCGCCGGCCGGGGCCATCGGGACGGACGTCGCCGTCCTTCCCGGCCGGCACGCGCGGCGCACGCCGCTCGACCTGCTACGGGCGCTCTATCCGCAGGGCCACGCGCTGCGACCGCTCCCCGACGGCGAGCCGCGGCGGCTGGATGAGCTGACCGACGCCGAGCTGGCGGCCGCCGACTGGCTGGTGCCAGCGCTGGCGCCGCTCGACAACCTGGGCAGCCCCCACGGCATGGCCGCGATCTCCGCCCGCCTGCGCGCTGCCGATGGCTGTCCGTGGGATCGGCGCCAGACGCACGCCAGCCTGCGTCCCTTCGTGCTGGAGGAGGCCTATGAGATGGTCGACGCCATCGAGCAGGGATCGGCCTCCGACCTGGCGGAGGAGCTTGGCGACCTCTTCCTGCAGGTGATCCTGCACGCCCAGCTGGCGGCCGAGGAGGCCGCCTTCGACCTGACCGATGTCTATCGGACCCTGGGCGCCAAGATCGTGCGCCGCCACCCACACGTATTCGGCGACGTCAAGGTGGCCGATGCCGCCGAGGTGCTGCGCAACTGGGAGACGATCAAGGCCGATGAGCGTCGCGATGCCGGCGCCGAGCCGTCGCCCTTCGCCGGCATCGCCCGCGCCCTGCCCGCCCTGCCGGCCAGTCGCGAGATCCAGGAGCGCGCCAGCTCCGTGGGCTGGGACTGGCCGGCGATCGATGGGGTCTGGGAGAAGGTCGCGGAGGAGCTGGACGAGCTCCACGCCGCGCCCACCGGCGATGGAGACGCGGCCCGCGACGCGCGCCTGCACGAGCTGGGCGACGTGCTGTTCGCCATCGTCAACCTGGCACGCTGGCTGAAGCTGGACCCCGAGGAGGCGCTGCGCGCGGCCAATCGCCGCTGGATCGGTCGCTACGAGCGGGTGGAGGCCCTGGCCGCATCGCGCGGCCAGGTGCTGGCCGACCTTTCGCCCGCTGCGAAGGACGATCTGTGGAACGAGGTGAAGGCCGGCTGAGCGGCCTGCGCTATGCTCGATTGGCCATGACCTTCCAGTTCGACCAGGCCCGCGGCGCGCTGGGGCGCACGCCATTGGTCCTGGGCGCGCTCACCGGCGGCCTGCCGGCGGACTGGCTGGCCGCCAAGCCCGCGGAGACGGAGTGGAGCGCCCACCAGGTGGCCTGCCACCTGGCCTACGTTGAGGAGACCGACTGGATGGTGCGCGCCCACATGATCCGCGAGGTCGGACCGTCCGAGCCCTTCCCGCCCGTCGACCACGGCGATCAGACAGAGCGCTATGCCGGGATGGGGACCGATGCAGTGGTCGAGCGATTCGGCATGCTGCGCCAGCGCAACCTGGCCGACCTCGATGCCATGGGCCTCGGCGAGCCCGAGCTGACCCTCGAGGGCCTGCATCCCACGCTCGGGCCGGTCACCCTGCGCCAGCTGCTGGCCACCTGGGTGGTGCACGACCACAACCACGTGGCGCAGATGCAGGGCGCCTTGTCGGCGCACTACGTGGCCGAGGTCGGCCCGTGGCGCTCGTTCCTGGGCATCCTGGATCAGGTCGAGCCCTGAGCGGCTGCGGTATCCTGCCGATCCGGAACGTCGCCGTCGGGGCGTAGCGCAGCCTGGTAGCGCACCTGCTTTGGGAGCAGGAGGTCGCCCGTTCGAATCGGGCCGCCCCGACCACCCCCAGACTGGCCCGCCTAGGTGTCCGGCCCCGGGTCGCGCGTGGTGAGGTACCAGCCCTCCAGGTTCTCGCGCCCGAACAGCCGCCGCATCGCGACGCGCAGGTCATCGCGCCGGGGGACGAGGATGTAATTCGCCAGCGGGTCCGGTGGCGGATCCACGAAGCGCGGCACGTCAAGCACCAGGCGCCGGATGTCGGTGCCGGTGATGAGGGGGAGCAGGGACGCCAGGTCGCCGGCCTTGTCGCGGGGGAAGTCGGTCTTCACGGTCGCCCCGATTGCCTCCAGCGCGTCGGGCAGATCGAAGAAGAGATCCATCTCGGCAAAGTGCCGGCGCAGCTCCAGCAGCACCTCCTGCTGGCGGTCGGCCCGCTTGAAGTCGTCCAGCTGGATCTGGGTGCCATCGGGCATCTCCATGTAGCCCTTCCGCGCTCGCGCATACGCCAGCGCGTGAGGACCGTCGTACTCGGTGCAGCCGGCGGGCAGCTCCACCCCGCGACGCGGCCCAAAGGCATCGCCGGGTTCGTGATAGGTGTCGTCCACCAGCTTGCCCGGCAGGCACAGTGTCAGCGGCCCGACCGCATCGATCAGGTGCTGGAAGCCGAAAAGGTCGATGGTGGCGTAGTACTGGATCGGGAGGCCCAGGTACAGGCCCACGGTGCGCTCCAAGGTGCGCAGTCCGCAGGCGGCGCCCTGGTCCGTCGACAGGTCGGGGCACCACAGCTCCGGGTTGGCGCCGGCTTCCGTCGTCAGCTCGTTGATCTTGTTCGGGTAGAGCCCATCCGCGTAGACGCTGCGATCGGGCAGCGGCAGGAAGCCGGTGTCGCGGGGGATCGAGATCATGACGGCTTTCTTGCTCTCCGGATCCACGCTGACCACCAGGATCGTGTCCGTCAGCGCCTCGTCTCCACGTCGCGGTGCGGAGTCGATGCCGAGCAGCAGGAAGTTGATCCGCTCCGTCCCGTTCCACGCGTACTCGGGGCGATTCAGTGGTGGGGGATTGCCGCCCTGCCCGCCGGGTGGACCGCCGCCGACGCCGGAGAAGACGTCGCCCAGCGTGGTGTTGACGCGGCCGATCACCATCGCCGCCCAGGCGTGCATGCCCACCGTGAGCAGCATCAGCAGGACTACCACGGCGATCGTGCCGATGCGCCCCGGCGTCATCGGCTGCCGTTCGGCGGGAGACGGTCCGCCCACGGTGACGGGCACGGCGGCGCGCTCCGACTCGGGCGCCTTGAACCCGGCCTCGCCAATGGCGAACAGCCGCCACGCCATGAGCGCGAGGTCCAGCGCCACGAGGGCGGTGAGGAAGCCGGCTGAGAAGGCGCTGTTGAGGGCTGCCGTCCCGCCAATCGTGATGGCCAGCACTGCCGCCAGCAGGAGCACCAGCACCGGCACCGCCAGCAGCAGTGCCAGGCGGCGCTCGCCGAGGTAGGCCTGCCCCAGTCCCGGGAAGAGGAACGAAAGGCAGGCGGCGATCGCCGGACGTCGGGGGCGACTTGGAGGGTCGATCATGTCCACCTGAAATCGGGCACGCTCGGCCCAATGCTCGCTGGGCGGGGTGCGCATTCTAGCAAAGACGCTCGCTCGGCCAGTGAGCGTGGATCTGCCGGATTCTGGTGCGCGGGCGCGCCGCCGTGGGTACTACGGTTGGGTTCGGTGCGACTGGTACCTTTGCGCCACCCCCCAAGGGGACCCTAGACTAGCCTGCACTCGGCCATGGTCAGCTGCCCGCCGACGTGCCCTAGTACCGCAGGACGACGTGCCGCCAGAGTCCATCTTCCTTCTCGTCAGCACCGCTGTAGCCGTCCTGCTGGGGGCCGGCGCGGTGGTTGCCGCGCTTCGCGCCCGCTCCGACCAGACGGCCATCCAGGCGGCAGCCGGCGACCTCGGCGACCAGGGTCAGGCGGACAAGTACGAGGTCGACCGCGCCGGCCTTGAACGCCGCGGCCGCGGGTCCTACGGCACCGCCGTCCGAGTGCTGTGGTGGGTCTCAATCGCCTCGGTCCTGATCGGCGTGGGCCTGTCCGACGCGTACGACGACACCCAGGCGGCGATCTACGCGCTCGGGGCGATCGCGGTGGTCGCCGCAGTTGTCCTCCACGACCTGCTGCCGGACCGCCTTCGGACGCAGGCGGTGGTCGCCCTTGAGGTCGTGCTCGCGATCGCCCTGACCACGGTCTTGCTGGTGCTGACGGATTACGCCAGCTCGCCGTTCGTGTTCGTCTACCTGCTCATCGCGGTCGCCGTGGCCCTGGCGCTAGGGGGACCGATCGCATTGGTGGTTGCGATGGCGACCACCTTCGCCTTCCTGGGCGTCCTGGCGCTCGACCCACAGCTGGTCACCTACACGACCTCCGACCTGCTGCGCTTCGGCCTGCAGCTCGGCACAATCTGGCTGCTGGCCTACGTGGCCGGCGTGTTCGCCTCCGGCGAGCGCCGCATGCGCAACAGCGTCCTGCAGCTGTCCCGGACCGATGAGCTGACCGGCCTCTACAACCGCAGCCAGCTCTTCCCCACCCTCGAGGAGGAAGTCCAGCGCACGCGGCGCAGCGAGCGTGGGTTCTGCCTCCTCATGATCGACCTGGACGGCCTGAAGGCCGTGAACGATTCATTCGGTCACCATCGCGGGGACGAGGTGCTGCGCCTGCTGGGCGGCGTCATCCGCCATTCCATCCGGCTGGTCGACACGGCCTACCGCTATGGCGGCGACGAGTTCCTGGTGCTCCTGCCCGAGACCGATTTCGCCGGTGCCTTCGTGGTGGCCGAGAAGATTCGCGTCGGCGCCGAGGAGGTTGGCCTGGCGGCCGGCGGCGGCGAGCTGCTGACCAGCGTCAGCATCGGCCTCGTCTCCTGCCCGGAGGACGGGAGCAGCGCCGAGGAGCTGATGATCGCGGCCGATCGGGCCATGTACCAGGCCAAGTCGCTCGGCAAGAACCAGGTCAGCGGCAACCCGCGTCCGCGGCGGCTGACGCTCGCCACCCAGCCGTCCTACACGGAGCAGGCGGTGACGCCGATGCTGGCGGCGCCGAAGCAGGTCCAGCCGCCACCGGTCCAGCCGCCACCGGTCCAGCCGCCACCGGTCGAGCCGCCACCGGTCATCGAGGTGCCGCCCGCTGCCGCTGAGCAGCCCACGGCCGCCGCGGCGATCGCGGTCGAGCCGGAGCAGGACCCGGTGCCGGTGATGACGGCCGGCGAGCCGGCGCACGAGACGCTCGAGGATGACGAGGCGACGCCGTCGGAGGTGCGCCGCAACATCGCCACCGCGCGGCGCAACTTGGATCCGGACCACCAGATCCGCCGCGCCATGGACGCGTTCCTCTCGCCGTCGCGACCGAACGACAACGGCACCAATTAGGCCGACGCCGCGGCGCGGGCCTCAGCGCTCGCGGACGGTCGTATAGGTCGGCAGGATCTCCCACCACACCACACCCGGCGGCAGGACGACCCGCTTGCCGCCGTGCAGATAGGTGTATTTGGTGTGGTCCCGCGCGGTCGGTCGCGACCAATGGACCGGGATCGCCTTGCCGTCGACGTACAGCGTGGCGCGCCCCTGGCCCACCAGGTGGTGGTAGCGGCGCGGGTAGCCGCCGGGATCGGATCCGGCGTAGACGATGTCCTCCTTGACGTACTGCACCAGCACGCTGGTGGCGCTCAGCACGCGATGGGTGCCGGCATCGATGTGCTCGGCCCCCGCGTCGTTGCGCTGCCAGGCATGCATCTGCGCATCCCATTCCCAGCCAAAGGTCCAGAAGCTGTTGGTCCAGAACTGGACGTGGTCGACCGACCGGCCCTCCGGCAGCTCCAC
>DATEOS010000005.1:0-6117 GCA_035273815.1 Candidatus Limnocylindria bacterium | reverse complement strand
CCTGAGCGCAGTGAGCACGCGCCCGCTACCGTTGGCGTGAGCGCAGCAGGAGAGAGGCGACCATGGTCAGAAGCACCGCCCGGAGCCCCGAGGAGTACATCGCCAGCCTGCCACCCGACCGCCGCGAGCCGATGACGGCCGTGCGGGACCTGATCCGGCGCAACCTGCCTGACGGGTTCGAGGAGGGGATGGAGTTCGGCGTGCTGACCTGGTACGTGCCGCTCAGCCGCTTCCCGGACACGTACAACGGGCGTCCGCTGGGGCTGGTCGCACTCGCCAGCCAGAAGCAGTACATGGCGCTCTACTTGAACACGGTATATGGCGACCGACAGCTGTCTGACTGGTTCCGCGCGCGCTATGCGGCGAGCGGCAAGCGGCTGAGCATGGGCAAGAGCTGTGTGCGCTTCAGGTCGCTGGACGATCTGCCGCTGGACGTCATCGGCGAGACCATTGCCAAGGTGCCGCTGGATCGATTCATTGAGCACTACCAGGCGACGCGCGGCTCCTCGCGCAGGACCATTAGCGCGGCCGGAGCCTGATCGGATGCGCCTGGCGCTGATGACCGAGCCCCAGCAGGGCCTGACCTACGACGAGATCCGGGCAGCTGCGCAGACCGCCGAGGAGGCCGGCCTGGAGGCATTCTTCCGGTCCGACCACTACGCCGCCTTCCCCGGACCGGAGGACGGGCCAACTACCGACGCCTGGGCCACTCTGGCCGGCCTGGCGCGCGACACCAGCCGGATTCACCTCGGGGCGCTGGTCTCGCCCATGACCTTCCGCCTACCCGGCCCCTTCGCCAAGCTGGTCGCCACCGTCGACGAGATGAGCGGCGGCCGGGTCGAGGTCGGCATGGGCGCGGGCTGGAATGACCTCGAGCACGCCCAGCTCGGGATCCCGTTCCCGGACCTTGACGAGCGCTACAGCATGCTCGAGGAGTCGGTGGCCATCGTGCACGGCCTTTGGACGGAGCCCGATGGGTGGCGGTTCGACGGCGCGCATTGGCACGTGCGTGACGCCCTCTTCAGGACGAGGCCGCAACGCAACGGGCGACGCCACCCGCCGATCATCCTGGGCGGCCGCGGCGGACCGCGACTGGCACGGCTGGCCGCGCAGTACGCCGACGAGTTCAACCTCAATTCCGCCTCGCCCACCAAGGCCCCGGAGGCCTATGCCCGGATTGATGCGGCCTGCCGCGCGATCGGGCGTGACCCCGGCGAGATCACGCGCAGCGCCATGACCGGCGTGCTGATCGCCGACACGCGTGAGGAGCTGACCGATCGGCTGCGGACGCAGCTGGAGCTCACCGGCGGCGCCGACGCCGGGGCAGACGCATGGCTGGCCGAACGGCAGGAGCGCTGGATCATGGGCACCGTGGACGAGGCGGGGGAGCGGCTCCGTGCCTTCGAGCGGGCGGGCGTGCAGCGGGTCATGCTGCAGGACTTCATCCCGCGCGACCTGGACATGATTCGCCTGATGGGTCGCCTCGGCAGCTGAGCCGCCCGGACAGAGGACCGTCACCGACCCTCGCCGCCAGTTGCAGTACACTCCCCGGATGGTCGGCCGCCCCGCGTGGTGGCCGCTCGAGACACTTGTGTACGTGACCGTCGCATCCGGATTCCGGACGCGAACTTGCCCGTCCGGGCTCCCGTGAGGAGGAGCCGATGCCCAGCACTGAAGTCCTCATCGTGGCCATCGCCGCGCTGGCGGTCGGCATCGCCGTTGGCTACGTTGCGCGCCGATATTTCGCCGCCTCATCGGTCAAGCATGCCGAGGGCTATGCGGAGCGCATCGTCGCCGAGGCGCGGGCCAAGCAGAAGGAGATCGTGCTGGAGGGCAAGGACGACGCCCTCCAGGCGCAGCGCGCCGCCGAAGAAGAGGCGCGCGAGAAGCGCGCCGACCTGCAGCGGCAGGAGCGCCTGCTGCTCGATCGGTCGGAGGGCCTGGACCGCAAGCTCGAGGCGCTGGAGCGCCGCGAGGCCGGCTTCGAGGAGCGGCAGCACGAGGTCGAGGAGGAGAAGGTCCGCCTGGTGGCGCTGCAGCAGCGGCAGATCGCCGAGCTGGAGCGCGTCAGCGGCCTCACCGCCGGCGAGGCGCGCCAGGCCCTGATTCAGCAGATCGTGGACGAGGCACAGGCCGAGGCGCAGCACCGCGTGCGCGAAATCGAGCGCCACGCCGCCGACGAAGGCAACGAGCGCGCCCGACGCATCCTGACCACGGTCATGCAGCGCATCGCCGCCGACCACACCTCGGAGGCGACGGTGACGGTCGTCCCGTTGCCATCGGAGGAGATGAAGGGCCGCATCATTGGCCGCGAGGGACGCAACATCCGCGCCCTGGAGCAGGCGACCGGGGTGGACCTGATCATCGATGACACGCCGGAGGCGGTGGTGCTGTCCGGCTTCGACCCGGTGCGGCGGGAAGTGGCGCGGATGGCGCTCACCAAGCTGATCGGCGACGGCCGCATCCACCCGGGGCGCATCGAGGAGACAGTCGCCAAGTGCCGCGCCGAGATCGAGGTGGTCATGCGCCAGGCCGGCGAGCAGGCCGCCTACGACGCCGGTGTGCCGGGTCTGCACCCAGAGCTGATCAAGCTGCTGGGTCGCCTCAAGTACCGCACCAGCTACGGCCAGAACGTGCTCAACCACGTGATCGAGACCGCCCGCCTGGCAGGGCTGCTGGCGGCCGAGATCGGCGCCAACGTGCCGGAATCGAAGAAGGGTGGGCTGCTGCACGACATCGGCAAGGCGGTCGACCACGAGGTGGAGGGACCGCACGCCCTGATCGGCGGCGACATCGCCGGCCGCTACGGGGTCAACCCCGTGGTGTGCAACGCCATCGCTGCCCATCACCAGGAGGTGGAGCAGGAGTCGATCGAGGCCACCGTCGTGCAGATCGCCGACGCCATCAGCGCGTCGCGGCCCGGCGCCCGCGGCGAAAGCCTGGACAACTACGTCAAGCGCCTGGACGACCTGCAGCAGATTGCCCTCTCCTTCCCGGGCGTCGAGCGCTGCTACGCCATCCAGGCCGGCCGCGAGATCCGGATCCTGGTCCGCCCTGAGGACATGGACGATCTCGCCAGCTCACGCCTCGCCCGGGACGTGGTCAAGAAGATCGAGGACCAGCTGCAGTACCCTGGGCAGATCAAGGTGACGGTCATCCGCGAGACGCGGGCCGTGGACTACGCCCGGTGACCGATCGCGCCGCACTGCTGCGGTGCATGGTCATCGGGGACATCATCGGCAAGCCAGGGCGCCAGGCGATCACCCACGCCCTGCCCGAGCTGCGCCATGAGCTGGACCTGGATATGGTCATCGCCAACGGCGAGAACCTGGCCGCCGGCGCGGGCCTGACTCCCAGCCTGTCGGAGGAGCTGCTGGGCAACGGGGTGGACGTCATCACCAGCGGCAACCACATCTGGGACAAGCGAGAGGTGTACGACTACCTGGATTCGGATCGGCCGGTGCTGCGCCCCATGAACTACCCCGACGACGCGCCCGGCCGTGGTTGGCTGATCCATGACCTGCCCGACGGGGGACAGGTGGCCGTCATGAACGCCATGGGCCGCGTCTTCATGAACCAGCTCGACTCGCCGTTTGCCGCCATGGACGCGCTGCTCGACGGGGCCGCCGAGCCCCTGCCGCCGGTGCGCATCCTGGACTTTCACTGCGAGATCACGTCCGAGAAGAACGCCATGGGCTGGTACCTGGACGGGCGCGTGAGCGCTGTGGTCGGCACCCACACCCACGTTCCGACCGCCGATGCGCGCGTGCTGCCCAAGGGCACCGCCTACATCAGCGACATCGGCATGACCGGCCCGCGCGATTCGATCATCGGCTTCAGCCTGGAGACCGTCCTGCCCCGCTTCCTCACCCACCTGCCCACGCGCTTCAACGTGGCCGATGGGCCGGTCAGCCTGAACGCGGTGGTGGTCGAGGCCGAACGCACGACCGGGCGGGCGCGCTCGATCGAGCAGGTGCAGCGCCTGATCGAGGTCTAGCGGGCTGCACGGACCGATGCCGTCGCCGGCCGCGCGCCGCCAGCCGACCCCGCCGCCGCTGGCCGCCATCGTCGGCCCCACCGGCTCCGGCAAGACCGACCTGTCCCTGGCCCTGGCCGCGCGGCTGCCCGTCGAGATCCTGGTCGCCGATTCGCGCCAGGTGTACCGCGGCATGGACATTGGCACCGCCAAGCCCGATGCGACCGCGCGCGACACGGTGCCGCACCATCTGCTGGACCTGGCCGACCCCGATGCCTCCTTCACGGTGGCCGATTGGGTGGCGCAGGCGCGGTCGCTGGTCCCGGAGATCTGGGCCCGTGGCCGGCTGCCGCTGGTGGTGGGCGGCACGGGCCTGTACGTCAGCGCGCTGATCGACGGTCATGACCTCGCCTCCCAGCCCTGGTCACCCGAGGTGCGGCTGGATCTCGCCACCGAACTGGAAACCGAAGGGCTGCCCGCCCTGGTCACACGGCTGGAGACCCTTGACCCCGACGCCGCGGCCCGCATCGACCTGCGCAACCCACGCCGGGTCCTGCGCGCCCTGGAGCGCGCCATGGCCAGCGGGGGAGTGAGCGCGCCGCCGGCGAGCCATCCGTGGCCGGGCCGCGTGGCCCTGCTCGGCGTGAGCCGGCCCCGCCCGGTGCTTGACGCACGCATCGCGCAACGCAGCGTCCGGCTGTTCGCCATGGGCCTGCTCGATGAGGCTCGCGCGCTGGCCGCGCGCGGCTACGGTCCCGAGTTGCCCGCGCTCAGCGGCCACGGCTACCGGGAGGCGCTGGCGGTCGTTGCTGGCGAGCTCAGCCTGGAGGATGCGGTGGCCATCACGACGCGCCACACGCGCCAGTACGCCAAGCGCCAGATGACCTGGTTCCGCCGCGATCGGCGCATTGTGTGGCTTGATGCGGGCGACGGCCCCGCCGTGGACCTGGCCGAGGAGGCGGCCGACCTGGTTCGCCGGCTGACGGCTTGAAAGCGCGGTCCTAGGCGACCGGCAGGCCAATCGACTGGCGCCAGGCCGACATGGCCGGCTCACCGACCTCCGCCGCGACCTCCTCGATCGGCATCGCTTCCCGGCCGACGGTGGCCGCTTCCTGGCCGGGGAGCGATCCGGGGCGCCCCAGGAGGAAGCCCTGGCCGACGGTGATGCCCAGCTGGTCGAGCTGCTCCAGCTGCTCGGGATGCTCGATCCCCTCGGCCACCACCATCGCGCCGGTGCGGAGGGCCAGCGACACGACAGACTCGACCACGGCGCTCGAAGCCGCACTTGAAGCGCTGCGCTGCACCAGGGTCAGGTCGACCTTGATGATGTCGAAGTTGAGCTCGGCCAGCAGGCGCAGGCCCGCGTTGCCGGAGCCCACGTCGTCGGCGGCGACGCGCATGCCAGCGGCGCGGCAGGTCTCGAGCTTGAGCCGGATCTTCTCGATGTCGGTCACCGGCTGCTGCTCGGTCAGCTCGATCACCAGGCGCTCCGGCGGGAAGCTGTGGCGGGCCAGGATGCTCAGCAGCGCGGCGGTGCTGAACTCCGGGGCCTCCAGCGTGGCCGGCGACAGGTTGATCGACAGGAACTGCCCGCGCGCCAGGCCGGCGGCGCCGGCCACGATCGTCTCGACGCAGGCCAGCTCCAGTGACAGGAGGTGACCGCTCCCGGCCGCTGCGGCGAACAGGCTGGTGGGGTCGGCGAAGGGCGCCGGCGAGATGGGCCGAATCAGGCCTTCCACGCCCAGCAACGCGCCGGACTTCAGCTCCATGATGGGTTGGTAGACCGGCCGCAGCCAGGAACGGGCCACGACTTCGGCCACGGCCGCGCCCAGGCCGTTCGGATCGGCGGTGGGGGTGACCGCGCGGTCGAAGATCATGACCTCGGTGCGTCCGGCCCGTTTGGCCGCGTAGAGGGCGGCATCGGCCTGGCTGTACAGTTCGGCCCTTCCGCTGGCGGAGTCGGGGAGGGCAGAGATGCCGGCCGAGAACGACAGGCTGCCCGGGTCGATGTGGCTGCGCAGGGCGGGTTGCAGCGCGGTCGCCAGCAGGCGGCGGATCACGATCTTGGCTGCCTCGCCATCGGTCTGCGGCAGGAGGATGGCGAACTCGTCGCCGCCGACCCGGAAGGACCGATCCACCTT
>DATEOS010000004.1:0-2629 GCA_035273815.1 Candidatus Limnocylindria bacterium | reverse complement strand
CGGCGATCGCAACCTTGACGCACCGGCCGGCTCGCCTGATCGCGATCGACAACGCCAGCACTGACTCGACGAGGGCCTTACTCGATCGCGCTGCTGACCATGGTCTGCTCGACGCCGTGTATGACGGCAAGCGCTCGTACGGATTCGGTGCTTCAGTGCAGGCGGCGCTAGGCCAGGATCGGAGAGCGGCCCGCGAACATCCTGAGGCTGACTCAGGGCTCGTCGGAGACCACAGCCGCTGGCTGTGGCTGCTGCACGACGACGCCGCGCCCGCCCCCGATGCGCTGTCGCGGCTGCTCGCTCATGTCGTCGTTGATGAAAGCATCGACATCACCGGCCCGAAGCTCGTGCTACCGAAGAGCCGGCACAGCGGTCAAAGACTAGCCGAGATCGGGGTGAGCATCTCGGGCACCGGGCGCCGCGAACTACAACTCGAACCAGGCGAGATCGATCAGGGACAGCGCGATGAGCCCGGCGAGCGACTGGGGGTCTCGACATGTGGGATGCTCGTTCGCCGCGGAGTATGGGAGGACTTGGGCGGGCTAGATCCCGGCCTGCCGATCTTCCGTGACGGCGTCGACTTCGGTTGGCGCGCTCATCTGCGGGGCTACCGTGTAGTGACGACTCCGCTGGCGCGGATGACACATCGAGAGGTAGGCCGAGCGGGACTGCGACCAAAGAGCGCCTCCAGTCGGCGGCCCGGCAAGGTGGATCGGCAGCTCGGCATGCAGGTGGTCGCCGCCCATGCTTCGACCGCCCGACTGCCGCTGGTCTGGCTCCGACTGGTGTGGAGCTGCCTGCTGCACGCGCTCGGTTACCTGCTGGGCAAAGTACCCAGCCGGTCCATGGATGAGCTGGCCGCTCTGGGTTCGTTCGTGGCCCATCCCGGCCGGATCCGGGCAGCCCGCGGCCGGGTGGCAGGTCTGCATCGGGTGACTGGTGCCGAGGCTCGGATCGAGTTGCTCCGTCCGCCATGGTGGTCAAGCTTGCGGCTGGCCGGTGAGGCGATGCTCGGCATCGCGTCGGAGCGCTACCGCTCGGTGGCTGGTGACTCCGATGCCGTCACGTTGGACGAGCTAACCGGCGATGACTTCAGCTCGGTCTCGGAGGAGAAGCCCAAGACCGCATGGCTGAGCCCAGCCGTTCTCGCGGCGGCCGCTACGGTGGTGGCCAGCGTGGTGGCCAGCCGCAGCCTGTTCGGAACTGGCCCACTCGTCGGTCCTGCACTGTTACCCTCCGCGTCCTCACTGGCCGAGGCCTGGAGGGCAGCCTGGGAGGCCATCCCGGGTGCCCCTGGTCAGGTCAGCCCGCCGTGGCTTGCCCTGGTCGCGCTCGGGTCAACCTTCGTGGCTGGCCAGCCGGAGTGGTTGGTGACGGTGCTGATCTGCGGGATCGTGCCGCTGAGCCTGGTCGCGGCATATTCGGTGACTCGCCGGCTGATCGAAAGCCGCAGGGTACGAGTCTGGGTCGCCGGCATCTACGCGCTGCTACCCGTACTGCTCGGTGGCACCAATCAGGGCCGGCTTTCACTGAGCGTATTGGCGCTAGGCCTGCCCTTGCTCGTCCTGGCGGTGCGGGCTTTGGTCCTGCGCCGGGTGCGTACACCCGAAGCCTGGCGCGGTGGTTGGGGAGCAGGCGTGGTACTGGTCCTGTTCATCGCGTTCGAGCCATCCATGATCATCTTCAGTGTGCTGCTCGCCGGTCTGGGTGCCGTCACGCTGCGCCGCACACCGCGCAAGGTCGGCCGCATCGCCATCGCGCTCGGGGTGCCACTGGTAGTGCTGGCGCCGTGGTGGCCGACGCTGATAATGATGCCCGGCCGGCTGTTCGTCGGACCTGATTCGGCTCTGGCCGACGCCGTCACCGGGTCCGTCGCCAAGGCTCCAGACGTGTGGCAGCTCTTCATCGGTCAGGGTCTCGGTGTGGGCCTTCCGCCGTTGTGGCTCAGCGCCGTTGTGTTCGGCGTGCTGTGGCTGGTGGCGCTGCTGGGCCTGGCACGCCAACCGCGGCGTCGGACAATTCTGGCGACCTGGGTCGTTGCTCTGCTCGCGCTGGCCATGGCGGTGGTCTTGTCGCGCTTGGTGGTCAGCGTGCCGCCCACCGGTACCGAGGTCCGGCCGTGGGTAGCCGGCTACCTGCTCATCGCGTTCGCCGCCTTGGCGCTCGCTGGTGGGATCGGACTGGAGGCGCTGGGGTCCGAACTCAGTGCGCGAAGCTTCACCTGGATGCAGCCAGCCAGTGTCCTGGCCTGGGTGGGAGTCGCTGTGGTGACACTGGCCGGCGCAGGCTGGTGGGTCTGGGCGGGCGCCCGGGGCCCGATAGACCGGGTGCATCTCGACGCAATCCCGCCGTACGTGCTGAATGCGGCAGCCTCCGACGCGCAAACCCGCGTTCTTGCGATTGACCTTTCGGCGGGCCAAGCACGATATTCGGTGGTCGCCGACGATCAGGTCCGGCTCGGTGACGCGGACCGTGGGGGCACCTTTGGTGGCTCGCTGGCCGCCCGTCAGCAGACTGAGGATCTGGTGACTCGGCTTGTGGCCGGAACGGCGGACGCGGACCTCGCCCCGCAGCTCGCCGACCTGGGCATTGGCTACGTCTGGGTGGCCGGAGCGAATGAGGAGGCCCA
>DATEOS010000003.1:0-4762 GCA_035273815.1 Candidatus Limnocylindria bacterium | reverse complement strand
GGTCGGCAGCAGACACGTCGCCTTCGCCACGGTGAACATGAAGGGCGAGCCGCGCGTCTCGCCGCTCGACAGCCTCTTCATCCATGGGCGATTCACGCTCAGCACCGGCGGAGCGGCCACCAAGCTGAAACACCTGCGGCGCAACCCCGCCTGCTCGGCAGTTCACGTGGACGGTGACCGGATCGCAGTGGCGGTCAACGGCACGGTGGAGTGGATCGGCCGCGACCACCCGGATCACGCCGAGATCCACCGGATCTGGAGCGAGAACTACGAGTCCGATCCGTACAGCTGGGGCGACGGCATCGTCTTCTTCCGAATCCAGCCGGAGACGATGTGGGCCTACGCCTTCCACCCGGAGGAGTTCCCGGAGTAGGTCAGCCGAGCTCCTTGTCGGCCTGGATGAATAGCGAGCCCAGCACTCGCGCCACGGTGGGGAAGGCGTGGATCGTGTCGGCCAGCACCGACAGCGGGGTCTGCAGCTTCACCGCCAGCACGGCTTCGTGGATCGTCTCGCTGACGCCCGGCCCGGCCATGAAGGTCCCGACCAGCGTGTGCCGCTGACGATCCACCACGATAGTGACGTGGCCATTGGTCTGGGTGGCCTGACCCTTGGCGGAGTGCCGCAGGTCCTGGCTGAACTCCTGCGCGTCGATGCCCTTCTGCTGCGCCTGTTCGAGCAGCAGCCCGGTCGAGGAGGTCTCCGGATCGGTGTAGGTCGCGCGCGGGATGGCCGAGTGATCCGGCTTGACGTCCATCCCCAGCGCGATCCGCGCTGCCATCTCGCCCTGGTAGTGGGCGGTGTGGGTGTGCAGCTCGGGCCCCGCCACATCGCCGGCGACAAAGACATTCGGCGCGATGCGCAGGCGCTCGTCGACCTTGACCCGCCCGTTGTCCGGCTCGATCCCCAGGGCGCCCAGGTTGAGCCGATCCAGGGGGATGTCGCGTCCGACGGTCATCAGCAGGGCGGCGCCTTCAGCGGTCGTACCGTCCGACAGCTCGACCACGTGGCGGCCGCGCTCGCCGGCTCCGGCACGGACGGCTACTGCCCGCGCGTTGAGCCGCAGCTCGACGCCGTCGCGACGCAGCGCGTCGGCCAGGAACTTCGAGCTGCGCGGGTGCTCACGGTCGTGGATCCGATCCCTTGGATGCACCAGGGTGACCGGAACGCCGTAGCGGGCATAGACCTGGGCCAGCTCCATGCCGCTCGGCCCGCCGCCCAGCACCACCACCCCATCGGGCAGGTCACGCAGCGATGTGCCCTCCCGGTTGGTCCAGTGACCGGACTCCTGGAGCCCGGGCAGCGACGGTATGCGGGAATGCGAGCCAACCGCCAGCACCACGCTGCCCGCCTCGATGCTGCGTGTCGCGCCGGACGAGTCGCGGACCTCGACGGTCAACGGGTCGGCGCCCGTGAAGCGTGCCTCGCCCCGCACCGGCTCGGCGCCGGCCTTGGTCAGCGCCTTGACGTGGCTGGTGTCGTCCGGATAGTCCCGATCGATGCGGTTGATCATGTAGTCCCGAAATGCCGATGCCTTGGGCCACGGATACTCGCCGCCGCCGTGATGGACCGCCGCCGCATGCAGCAGCGCCTTGGATGGCATGCACTGCCAGAATGGGCAGCCGCCGCCGAAGAGGTCGCGCTCGATGATCGCCACCGAGGCGCCGCGCTCGCGGCCCTCGTAGGCCGCGGACTCGCCGGCAGCCCCCGCGCCGATGATGACCAGGTCGTATCGGTCCATGCGCGGGAAGAATAGGGAAGGATGGCCGAGCGGGAGGCCAGCCGGTACACTTGCGGCCTGATGGTGTGCGCGAGCGACCTGCTCAGCCGGCTCGAGGGTGAGCCTTGCATTTGTACGCGGCGGGGAGCCGCCGCGTAGCCTCGCCCTTGCGCCGCTGACGGCGCAGGACCAGCCACCGCCATCGCCTTCACGGCTCCTCGCACCTGCCCATTCGTGGCACCCCATTCCTCGAGGAGCTCCCGATGTCCTTCTTCTCTCGTCCCCTGACCGTTGCGGCGACCCTGGCGCCCGCTGCGCGACCCGCGGCCGGTCGCTGGATCGACCCGCGGGCGCAGCGGCTGGGCGCTGCGCTCTCGGGCGCAACCTTGGTGATCGCCTACCTCCTTGGCACGTGGCCGCTGGTGGCGGCGGTTGGCCTGGCGTTGGGCGCGTCCGCCTTCTTCGGCACGCGCTGGTTCGTCTTCAGCCGGCCGTGGCCGCTGGTGCGGAGCTGGCTCGGGCTCGGCACGTCAGAGCTGGAGCACGAGCTGCCGCCGCGCTTCGCGCAGGCGATGGGCGCCGCCTTCCTGGCCATCGGCACGATCCTGCTGGCGCTGGGCATAACGCCGCTGGGCATCACGCCGCTGGGCTGGCTGCCGGTGGGCGCGGTGGTGGCGCTCCAGGCGCTGCTGGCGACCAGCGGCTTCTGCCTGGGCTGCCGGCTCTTCTTCCTGCGCTGGTATGTGCCGGACCTGTTCGCCCGGCTGGTGGGTCGTGGCGTGCGGCGTGAGTCCCTGATCATCCTTGACCTGCCCCCGCACCGGCCGTAGCTCTCAGTCAGGCTCGCCTCCGGCAGGCCTGGTGCAGCTGGTTCGCACCAGCACTTCGATCTCGTCGGCAGAGACCGGCTTGTCGCGGACGCTGCCACGGATGCTGAGCAGCCGATCGGCCGTCACCAGCACCACCGGCAGCTCTGGAGCCATTCGCCGCATCTGGCGCTCGAGGTCCCAGCCATCCATCTGCGGCATGCGGACGTCTGCCAAAACCACGCACGTGTCGGGACGGGCCGATGCTAGGCGGAGCGCCTGCTCGCCGGAGGCGGTGACGAGGGCACCAATGCCCGCTTCGTCAAGCGCGTCCTGGAACAGGCGTCGCACGTTGACGTCGTCATCCACGACGATCGCGACGTGCCGATGAACCGACGTCGGGGGAGCAGCACCCGTCATACCCGGCTGCGATGAATGCATCGGGCGTGCCGTCAATCGTTGCCGGCGATGTCCTTGCCAGCAACGAGCACATGCCGCGGCCGCACCGAGCCGAGATGCAGGGCGAACGCGCCCTCATGCTCGGCATCCCAGGCCACCAGGTCGGCGACCGCGCCGGGAGCCAGCTGACCACGCTCCCCACCCAGCGCCAGGGCGGCGGCTCCGCCGAGGGTCGCCGCGCGCACCGCCTCCAGGGGGCTCATGCCCAGCAGGGTGGACCCCAGGCCGATGACCAGCGGCATCGCGCCCCACGCTCCGAAGGTGCCGGCATTGGCGTCGGAGGCCAGGGCCACCGTGGCGCCGCCGTCGAGCAGGGCGCGGGCGGGAGGCAGCCGGTCGCGCATGACCAGGGCGGGGCCGGGGAGGAGCGTCGCCACCGTCGGCGAGGCGGCCAGGAGGCGGACCCCCTCCGCATCCAGCTGTTCGAGGTGGTCGGCGCTGGTCGCGCCGAGCCGCACCGCTAGCCCGCTGGCGCCGATCCGTTCCAGCTGGTCGGCGTGCAGACGCGTTCCCAGCCCTGCGGCCGAGGCCGCCCGGAGGATGCGCTCGGCCTCCTCCACCGTGAAGAAGCCCGCGTCGCAGAAGACGTCGCAGAAGTCGGCCAGGCCCTCGGCGGCAACTGCCGGCAGCATCGCATCCACGATCTCGTCCACGAAGGCGGGGCGATCGGGCGGCCTGGCATGCGCACCCAGGAAGGTCGGGACGACCCGAATCGGCACGCGGGCGGCCACGCGGCGGATGATCCGCAGGTGGCGCAGCTCCTCCGCCTGGGACAGCCCATAGCCGGACTTGGCCTCGACCGTCGTCGTCCCGGCTTGCAGCTGCTGGGCCAGCCGGCTCAGGACCAGCGCCTCCAGGTCATCATCGGAAGCCGCGCGAGTGGCCTGCACCGTGCGCAGGATGCCGCCGCCGGTGTATGGCTCTCCGGCCAGCCGAGCCGCGGCCTCGTCCGAACGATCGCCGGCGAAGACGGGGTGGGTGTGCGCGTCCACCAGGCCCGGGGTCACGAGCGCGGATCCGACATCCAGCACGTCATCGGCCGGCGGCGCGTCACTGCGCGCTCCGACCCAGGTGACGCGCCCGTCGCTGACGGCAATCGCCCACGGCAACGGCCCGTCGTACGGATCGGGGGTCAGCAGCCTGCCTGAGCCAGTGATCAGCAGCGTCACGGGAGCCATCGGTCCCCCACGATACTTGCCCGGCGGGAACCCCGGCAGGCCGGCGGGTGTAGGCATCGCGACAGGTGGAGGGCCGTCCACTGACCGATAGCGAACTCATCGAGCGGGCAAGGACCGGAGAGGTGGCCGCCTACGAGGAGCTTGTGCGCCGCTATGAGGAGCAGGCGTTTCGCGCCGCGCTCTTCGTGTGCGGCGATGCCGACGAGGCGCGTGATGCGGCCCAGGAGGGCTTCATCCGTGCCTGGCAGGCGCTGGGACGCTTCCGCAGTGGGGCCGAGCCACGTCCCTGGCTGATGCGTATCGTGGTCAACGCCGCCCGCAATCGACGCCGCGGGTCGGGCCGGCGCACCGGCCTCGCCCTGCGGGTAGCGCAGGACCGCCCCTCGGACGCTGCGGCCCCATCGCCCGAGGTGGCGGTCCTGGCCGGCGAGCGGCGAGGGGAGCTGCTGGCCGCCATCGGGCGGCTCCGGGAGGACGATCGCCTGGCCATCGGCCTGCGCTGGTTCGCTGAGCTGGGCGAGGCGGAGATGGCGGAGGTGCTGGGCGTCCCGCGCGGTACGGTGAAGTCCCGGCTGTCGCGGGCCATGGGCCGCCTGCGCGA
>DATEOS010000002.1:0-3295 GCA_035273815.1 Candidatus Limnocylindria bacterium | reverse complement strand
ATGGGAGTCCATGCAAAAGAAGCAGTCGTTGGCGGCCGAGACCGCAGTGGCCAGCATCTCGCGCTCGTGGCGCCGGATGGTGGCGCCGGGGAAGTCCTTGACCAGCACTTCATCGGCCAGGCCTCGCAGATGGACGCCCAGCCCGGGCGTCAGGCGCATGGCGACACCGATGCCCGGCACGTCGGGCAGCCCACTGACGATGGGCTCCTCCTGGGAGCGCGCCAGGCGCTCGTCGTCTCGGGACATGCGGTCCTCTCCAATCGTCGTCTGCGTATCCTAAGCGACCGTGACAGCCCGAACTCTCACCATCGCCGGGGGCACCTACCCGCTCGTCCTGCCGAGCATTCGGGATCCACGGCTGCACGTGGCAGCGGTGATCATCACCGTCCACGTGCTGGGCCAGGTAGGGCTGCACTTCGAGGTCAGCGTGCCCCAGATCCTGGCGGCCATGGTGACCTGCGCCATCCTCGAGATCGCGCTGACCTTCCGCCAGTCCCGCGCCTTCGTGTGGCCCGCCAGCGCCATGCTGACCGGCAGCGGCGTCGCCCTCATCCTGCGCGTGGTCGGCACGCCGGCGAACCAGCCGTGGACGATTGACTACTGGTACGTCTTCGCGGGCGTGGCAGGCTTTTCCTTGCTGACCAAGTACCTGATCAAGTACCGCGGCACGCACGTCTTCAACCCGTCGAACATCGGGCTGGTCCTCGCCTTCATCGTGCTCGGCAGCTCCCGGGTCGAGCCACTCGACTTCTGGTGGGCACCCCTGACCAATCCCTGGATGCTGGCCGCCTATGGCGTGATCGTCGTCGGTGGCATCCTGATCACGCGGCGCCTGCGCCTGCTGGGCCTGGCCGCATCGTTCTGGCTGACCCTGGCGGCCGGCCTGGGCCTGCTGGCGGCATCCGGCCATTGCATGGTCGCCAACTGGGCGTTCGCCCCGGTCTGCGGCGCCGACTACTGGCGTGTGATCGTGACCTCGCCCGAGGTCCTCATCTTCCTGTTCTTCATGATCACCGATCCGAAGACGGTGCCTGCCGGCAGCACCGCCCGCATCGTGTTCGGGGTGCTGGTGGCGGTCACCAGCGTGCTGCTGATGGCTCCCCAGACCGATGAATTCGGCACCAAGGTCGGCCTCCTGGCGGGTTTGGTCGTGGTCTGCGCGATGCGCCCTCTGCTGGTCCGATTCCTCCCGGCCGCGGCGCCAGTCTCGTCCGGACGGCGACAGATGACGCGGATCGGAGCGCTCCTGGCAGCGGGCGTGCTGGTGGCGGTCGCGATCGTCGCCGCCGGGATTCCGGCGCGCGGGATCGTGGTCCCGGATCGGGCGGAAGCTCTGAACAACCCACCGGCTGCGATCGATCCCACCACGTTGCCACCGGTCACTGTCGGCCAGGACGTCGTGGAGTACGACCACGAGCTCGCCGCATCCGGCATGCCGGCCGTGGTGGTATCCCTGGCTCAGAACCTCGAGCTCGAGAACCAGGGGCTGCTGGAGCGTGACGCCTCCCTGCTGACGGCCGTCGACCATGGTGACCGGTTGGACGAGATGCAGCGCCGGCTGGACGCGGCGACGGCCAGCGGCGCCACCACGATTGCGCATTACGATTTCGACGCGATCGACGTCTCGCTGCTGGTGCCATTCGGACAGCAGACCGGCCTCAGCCTGGGCCTGCGTGGACGGGGAACCGTCACCGAGGAGCGCTATGCGGCCGACGGCACGCTGACCGATCGAAGCTCGTCGCCGTTCGACCAGACCTTTGCCATGCGTCAGGCCACGGGAGCGCGCTGGATGCTGGTCGCAGTCCTGCCGGCGCCCGAGTGAGAACGCTGCCGGTAGGACGCCGAGCGAGGATCGGGATCGTCGGCTGCGGTGACGTCGCTCACCGCTGGTATCTGCCCGCGCTGGCCGAGATGGCCGATCGCGTCGAGCTGGTGGCCGCCTGCGATCGACGGCGGGAGGCGGCCGAGGCCGTCACCGCGGCTGTTGAGAGCTGGTCGCCGGGCGCCGCCGTTTACACCGAGCTGGATGCATTCCTGGCCGAATCGGCGCTGGACGCGGTGATCAACCTGAGCCCGGCGCCGGCCCACGCATCGGTCAGCCAGCCATGCCTGGAGGCCGGCGTGCATCTCTATTCGGAGAAACCGCTGGCCGGCACGGTGGCGGAGGCGGATCGACTGATCGCGACGGCCGGCGAGCGAGGCGTGCTGCTGCTGTGCGCGCCGGGCGTGGCGGTCACGCGCCGCTTCCAGTGGCTGGCCGAGATCGTCGCGTCAGGGCGATTCGGGGCGCTCAGCCTGGCCGTCGCCCACCACGCCGACCCGGGTCCCGCCGCATGGCGCGAGTACACCGGCGATCCATCGGTCTTCTACCGCGAGGGGGTTGGCCCGCTGATCGATCACGGCATCTACCGTCTCCACGGCCTCACGACGCTCATGGGACCGGTGCGCCGGGTGCAGGCCATGGGCGCCATCGGCAACCCCACCCGAGTCGTGCGGGCCGGACCGCTGGTGGGCCGGACGATCCCGGTCACCACGCCCGACCACGTGCTGATCAACCTGGAGTTCGCCAGCGGAGCGCTTGGGCAGCTGCTCGCCTCGTTCGGCACGGCCAGCACGCTGGCGCCGTGGCTGGAGCTGCACTTCGCCAGCGCCACCATCAGCTTTGGCGGCCCGTCGTGGGACAAGGACGCGCCGGCGAGCATCTACGTCGACGACGAAGGCCCGCTGGGCCTGGAGGGCTGGACCCACATGGTGCAGCTGCCGCCGCCCGGCGAACCGCTGCCGGTGGTGGGCGCCGGCGTGGCGCACTTCGTCGCCTGCCTCCGCGGCGAAGAGGAGCCGGTGCTGACCGCGGAGCACGCGCGGCACGTGCTGGACATCATCGTGAAGACCTACGCGTCCGTCGCCGACGGCACCTCCCACACAACCGAAACGATCTTCTAGTCGCGCGGCGGGATCGGACCAGGGCTCAGCGGATGCCGGTGTCGTAGCTCACGGTCACTTCCGCCAATTGACCCATGACGACCGTGACGCTCACCGGCGGCGCCGTGCCCATCAGTCCGTCGACCGGCTGCGGCTGAACCTCGTACGTTCCGGGTGGGAGGTCCAGGCGGAATCGCCCGTCGTCGCCGGTCGTGGCAGTAGAGACCTCGTTGCCAGCTTCGTCCACGATCACCAGCTTTGCCCCGGCGACCGACCGGTCGCCACAGCCCGACTGCGGCGGATCGGTCACCGCCGGGCATGTCGGTCCGGCCACCGCCTTCCCGCTGACGGTGATGGCAGGCGAGGCAACGCC
>DATEOS010000001.1:0-2056 GCA_035273815.1 Candidatus Limnocylindria bacterium | reverse complement strand
TAGGTGGCCACGGTGGGGGTCCAGCTGATGCCGTCATGGCGCCATGACCCCCCGGGTGCCAGCCCGCCCGCGGGTCGGCGCATGAAGGTAGGGGATCGCCGCCATGCGTCCAGGGCGGGCTGATCACCGGTACCGGCAAATGGGCCCAACATGAAGGTCACCCCTAGGTCGACGCTTCGTGCCCGACCACCGAGGTGGCGCGGGAAACCGTCGGCGGCGAACGCCTCGAGGACCGTTCGTTCGAAGCGGTCGCCCGCCAACCCGACGAGGACCTGCCGGGGATCATCAATCGCCCCGTACAGCCGCTCAGCGCTACGTAGGCCGGTCAGCTGCACCGAGCAGGTGGCGAGGGTCACCCGCCGTTCGGGGGTTTCCCAATAGTCGGCCGAAGCTGGGGGCAGGGTGGTGCCGTTCCCAGTCGAGACCAGGATGGCGTCGACGGACCGATCTAGCAGACTGCCGAAGTCGGCGACCAGCTGCCGGCGATCATCTTTGGAAGGCAGTTGGGAGGCCACCTGGTCCAGCGCCCAGACCGCCCAGCCGGAGCCGTCGAGCTGCAACCCGCGATCGTCCGGAGGTCCGGATCCGTCCGGACGATAGCGAGCCTCAAACTGACCCGACGCGGGTTGCGCGGCCGAAAGGAAGTTCAGGATGCGCCGGGCCTCGGCGATGTGCCCGGTGCGCGCCAAAGCGCTGGCGGCGAACGCGCTGTCTCGGGGCCACACGTAGCGCCACGCAGGCGCCCATCCAGCGACAGGCACACCGTACGGCAGGCTGAGCGTCTCAAGATCCCGTAGGGCGTCCTGCACCATCGTGGATCCGCCAAGTTCAGGAACCTCCGGCATCCGGCCGCCAGCCAGCCAGCTTCCGGACAAGCGAATCTCCGGCGATTCGGGGTTGACGCCTGTCCCGGCTGCGGTCCCGCCTTGGGACAGTGCCGTTCCGGAGCCCGTGAGGGAGATGGCCGGGGTTGTGGTGTCCAACGTCGGGTGACTCTGGACCCAGAATCGGGGTGCCAGGTAGCAGCCCACGAGCATGGTCATGGCCAGCATTCCGGCGCTTGCCCGCCGCCGCGCCTCAGTGGCCACAGTCGGCGCTCGCAGCCTCGTTTGGCCGCCCCTCGCCGCCGACCGCCCGGAAAGCGGCGACCGCACCGATGACGGTGATGGCGGGCGGAGCCAGCCTCGCGCTGGAGGTCCGTTCGGCGATGTCGGACACGCTCCCGATCACGGTTCGCTGCGTTGGCATCCCGGCGTCCGCTACGGTCGCCGCCGGGGTGTCACCGGCCATCCCATGCTTGATCAACTCGGCCGTGATGGCGGGCAGCGTGGCGACGCCCATCATGATCACCAGCGTGGTGTGCAGCCGAGCAAGAGCCCCCCAGTCGAGCGTCGAGCCGGAATGTCCGGGCGGCACGTGTCCCGAGATCACCGTGAATCCTTGGGTCAACTGGCGGTGGGTCAGCGGAATTCCGGCCAATGCCGGCGCTGCCGTGGCAGAGGTGACTCCCGGGATCACCGTGACCGCGACTCCCTCCTCAGCGCAAGCCTGCCACTCCTCGCCGCCGCGGCCGAAGACGAAGCTGTCACCGCCCTTCAGTCGAACCACCGTACGGCCGGCATGAGCTTGCTCGATCAAGATCGCGTTGATCCGGTCCTGAGAGGTGTGAGCTCCGCGCGGGATCTTGGCGACGTCGATGATCTCGGCTGATGACTTGGCGTGCTTCAGGATCGACAGAGGGGCGAGCCGATCCGACACGATGACATCGGCCCGGCGTACGGCCTCCAGTCCGGCCAGCGTGATCAGACCGGGATCGCCGGGACCGCCGCCTACCAAGATCACCGATCCGGTCTGCGGCTCCTCCGGCAGTTGCGCGGTCTCGGTGGGAATCACGCACGGCGCCCTGACCCGCCTGGCAAGCTCCACGATGGTCGAATCGAGATTCGCGTCACCGGTGGCAGGCACGATGAGGCTGGCGCTTGCCAGGTCGCCGGACTCGACGGTCCGTGCGACCAGGATCAGCTGGCCGCGGCCGGCGAGATCGGTGATGCTGGCC